>JANXUM010000442.1 GCA_025356215.1 Bryobacter sp.
AATTCACACGCTCGAAGTGCGGCAGCCAAATCGGGGAGCCCTGATTGCCGACAATGTTCCCGCAGTTGCCGTCTGGGTTCCGCAAAGCATGGCTAACGAATGGCTTGTGCAGGAGGAGGCTTGAAGCAACCGGCAAGCACCAGCCTCATCGACCTCTTCGAGTCGCTGGTGCTCCCATTGGAGCGACCAGCAAACCGGAGCCTGTCGGCGGTTCCGGTTCCTGGAGCTGAAACCCACCGGTTAGGAAAGGATGCGAGCGGAGCGCCGTGCTTACTGCTCCGCCAACTGCCGTCGTCCCATGTTGCCCCGCCCACACGTCTACAGAATCTGATGGTCACCTACTGCACGCCGTGCGTAGTCGCCCAACCGGGTGGAATGCAGGAGGACGGCGTTTTCACGATCATCAAATGCTCCAGTTCCGACCCATCGCTGTTCCAGCATTTCCTTAGAATTTTGTCGCCGATTGTTGTCACGCTTGGTCCGGCCCCTTCCGGCGCCGCCGTACGCCGTGCAATTTCAGGTCTGGTGGATCTCTTTCAGGCGCTGACTACGCCCGCGAAGAAATCTGTTCAAGGTCTATGGGCTGAACTCTTATTAATTCGGTATGCGAGCAATCCGCTGGAGGTGGTAGCGGCATGGCATGGAACTCCGCAGGAACATATCGATTTCGTGAGCGGAGGCGAGCGGCTTGAAGTAAAAAGCAGCAGCACTCGCGAGCGAGTGCATCACTTCTCGCTCGCACAACTTGTTCCGCCCACGGGCACCAGGATTGTGATCGTATCGGTCTTTGTGGAGGCGGTAGGTGGCGGGCTCTCGCTGCGTCGCCTGTGTGACGAAATACGCACCGCCATCGCGTCTGATCCCGTCATGGTTACGAGGTTTGACTCGATATTTTATGCCACGTTGGGAGCCGGTTGGAGTGATGCAATGGATGAATGCTTCGACCTGGAACTGGCGAGAGAGTCGCTACTATTCTTCGACTCCGAACGCATTCCAAAGCCCGATGGCCCAATTCCCAGCGCCGTGAGGAACATACGATTCACATCCGATCTCTCCTCGGCGCGGCCGTTAGCGCTGGATGAGGTGATCTCAGCAGGAAGACTCTTTGCCGCCTCAACTCCAGCGCGGTAATGTCATCAGGCGTACGGCTACAGAAACGACAGTGGCGTCGCTGTTCTCAAGCGTCTGACACGAAACCAAGTTGTTTAGCAGCAGGGCAAAATGGCAGATGAAGCAAAGCTAGGAACGAATTGGGGCGACGACGAACTCGATTTAATTATCGCCGACTACTTCACCATGCTCGCAGCGGATCTGTCCGGGCAGCCATACGTTAAGTCCAGACACAGTGCTGCGCTCATCGCCGAGATTGGCCGAACCGCGAGGACATTTTTAGAAAGTCAGAAAGCTCTATAGCCCGGCGGCATGAGTGGCACCGACCTACGGCGATTACAGCAGGCTGAATCAGAGGACGGGCCGTTGGAGTAGGCCATTCGGTCAAAGCTACAGAAGCGAGCTCGCAGCCGGTGCGGTTTTAAATTAGCCTGCTGCGGAATCAGCGCTGTTAGCTGCCTGGGGTCATGAGGTGGGCGGTGGAGCTTCCGGCGTTCATTAGCCAGGCTCCGCCTTTGGCGGGGGTGTCGGGGAAGCCGGTGGAGGCGCTGGTCGCCCCAGGCATCGCGATCGTCACGTGCAAGCGGGCCTTTTCCTTGTCCGCTCCGCTCATGCTGTACCAGACCGAGCCGTACTCGGGCTTGAGGCGGGTTCCGGCGGCTTCCGCCGCGTCCATATCGGCTTGGCGCTTGGCTTTATCCGTAATCGCTTCAAACTTGCGATTTTGGGCGACGCGGTCGAGGTTGGCCATCACCGTACATTGCACCGCAAAGGGCTGACGGCCGGGTTCGCCCGAGCGGTCGTAGCAAAACAACTTGTTTGTGCCCTTCTTTAGCGTGTCGTAGGTGTTGTCGGCTTTCCACTTGATGACCGTGGCCGCGTCGCGCATTTGGCGGGGGGCGGCGGCGAGAGCGCGGTCAATGACTTCGGCGTCGGTAGGTTGAGCTGTGGCTTGGGCAAAGCTGAGGCCGGTGGCGCTCAGCAGGACTGCGAGAAATGCGGCTTGAATTTTCATGGTGGTTGTCCTGAGCTTACTTCTTCTCTTTGTGGGGGCTGATCATGATGTGCGCGCCGGCAGTGCCGGGGGACATGAGCCAGGGCGCGCCGGGCGAGGGGGCGGCGGCGGGGAGACCCGTCGATTCGGTCGTTGCGTAGGGGACGTAGACGACCCAGCGAAGATAGGCGTCCGTCATTTCGCCTTTGGCCGCGTCGTAGGCGCTGCCCGTCAGCACATAAAGCATGCGGGGCTCTCGGGCCATTTTGAGCTTGCCTTCGTCGACTTCTTTGAGCCGTTGGTCGCGACCGGCGTTGCCTTTGCCTTCGGCGGCGAGCTGGCGACCGCGGGCCATGAAGGGTTCCAAATCTTTGTGATAGCAGGCGACGCTGATGCCCTTGGTTGTAGGGTTGTCGGCCAGGCAGACCATGTCGTTGGTGCCGGGGCGGAGCGTGACCACTTCACCCTTGTCGTTGTAGCCAAGAACCATTGCGGCGGCGCGACGGTCTTTGGGGGCGGCCAGAATCGCTGAGGCGATTTGGTCGGCGGGCGGAGCGACTTCCACGGCGTAGGCGGCGGTGGCCAGGAGCGCGGACAGGAGGAGATTGATTCTCATTGGGTTCATGATCAGACTACACCTTTGCGGCACTTATTGGAAGGCGGTTTCGCCGGTGACCTTTCTTGTGCCGTAGTCGAGATGGAGTTGGGTGGAGAGGCCGGGGCCGGGGGCGTGGGCTGTCTTGTCGTTGCGGTGGAGGGCGGCGATGATTTCAGATTTGCCGTCGGGGGCGGGGCCGCGATCCTCCAGGTTGTAATCGCTGGGTTGCCAGCCCTTTGCGCTTTTGAGATAGGCGTGGGCGGCGGCGGTGAGGTCTGTGGCTTCGACAATCGAGACTTGGCGGAGGGCGGCGTTGGTGATGCGAATGTCGCTCGATTGCCAGCCGTCCTGATTGTGATAGCCGCGATCGCGGCGCCAGAGGACTTGCATGTTAGCGCCGCTGCGCTTGGTCCAAACGAGGCGGAAGTAAATGTACTGACGCCAGGAGTGGGTGTAGCCCGTCATGAAATTCATCTCGAAGGGCGTGGGCCAGCTCAGGTGGCTTTGCGCGGTTGTGTAAGTGACGGTGTCGCCGGGATCGGGTATGAACTCGAATTCGGGAAGGCCGTAGGGGTTGAGGACCGGTTGAGCGGGGCCGGCGGAGAAGGCGGCGCCTTTGTAAGTGAAGGCGGCTCTTTTGTTGGCGCCGAGATGGATGGCCAGGCCGGAGGGAAGGGATTGATCGATTAGGATGTCGTGACTGATGTCGCCGAAGGAGAGCGAGTTGCCGGTAAAGCTGAGTTTTTTGAGCGGCGCGCGGGTGAGCTGGAGTGTATGGAGTCGATCCAGCAGGGAGATGATGTGGCGGGCGGCGAAGAGCCAGACGAGGAGAGCGCCGAGAGCACCCAGGGCGTAGAGGAGAATCGTTCGCACGGCTTGACTGTAGCGCGCGCGGGCCGGGGTCTGCTAGATTCTTTGCATGCTTTGTAAGTGGATGGTGTTGGCGGGATTGCCCGTTGTGGCGTTTGGCCAAGGAATTGAGTCGCTGGAAGCCAAGATGGTGACGGTGAAGATCGACATGCCAGCAACGCAATCGGGTGTCGATGTGTTTCCGCAGCGGGGCGAGCCGTTGGACTTGAAGAGCTATCAGGCGCGGCTGAAGAAATTTGGCACGGCTGTGCGGGCCGGGGACACGATTATGGTGACAAAGGTGAAGGTGAAGGACAAGCTGATCGAGTTTCACCTTGGGGGAGGAGGGTATGGGACCTTTGGTGACGAGACTGGGACGGTGACGCCGAGTTATGCGTCGAAGTCTTCCAGGGAGCGGGACTTGGAATCGAGGATCAAGAACGAGAGCGATTCCCGCCGGAGGAACGATATGCAGCGCGAGGTGGATATGCTGCGGCGGGAGCGGGAGCGGCAGGACACGCGGGCGCGGGCGATTGCGGCGGAGGCGAATGAGATTAAGCAGCAGCGGATTGCGGCGAAGCGGCTGGATGGCGGGTCTCGATTCAATGTGAAGTTTGAGGGGAGTGTGCCAGCAGAGGCGGTGACGCCGGAGATGATCCGGCGGGCCTTGGCCGAGTATGTTTCGTTTGACGCGGCGGTGCGGCAGGGGCGGGGCGGGGGTGCTTTGCAGCCGTCGCCGGTGAATATCGAGAAGGGGATGACACGGGCGCAGGTGGAATCGCGATTGGGACCGGCGGAGCGGGCGAACACGAAAGATCAGGACGGGTTGAAGCGGACGACCTGTGTGTATTCGAGCGGTGGATCGATGGTGGAGGCGGAGTTTGTGAACGATGTGCTGGTGAAGTTTACGATCGCCTCGCGCTGAGCGCGGAGTAAGCGCATAGACTGGTACAACCTGTTGTGAAGCCAATCTCATCCGCCCTGTTTGGGCTACTTTGCTTTTCTGTTTGGATCAACTATATTGACCGCGGCACGCTGAGCGTGGCGGCGCCGGTGTTGCGACCGGAGTTGGGGATCGACGCGTTCCAGATGGGCGTTTTGTTGTCGGGGTTCTTCTGGACCTACGCGCTGTTGCAGCCGGTGGTGGGGTATTTGGTGGACCGGTTTGGGGCCTACCGGTTGTATGCGGGCGGGTATGCGGTTTGGTCGGTGGCGGTGGCGTTGGGGGGATTGTCGACGGGGTTTTGGACCTTGTTGGCTTCGAGATTGTTGCTGGGCGCGGGAGAGTCGGTTGCTTATCCTTGTTTCTCTCGGATTATTTCGACGGGGTTTGCCGAGAACCGGCGGGGGATTGCCAACGCGATGATCGATGTGGGGACGAAGGTGGGACCGGCGCTGGGGACCTATGCGGGCGGGATGTTGATCAAGACCTATGGGTGGCGACCGTTCTTCTTTTGGATGGGAGCGGCGGCGTTGATCTGGCTGGTGCCGTGGTTGAAGATGATTCCGAAGGAGGAGCCGGCGCTGGTGAAGGCCGGGGACCCGGAGGCGGTGCCGATGTCGGTGTTGTTGCGGCAGTGGAACCCTTGGATGACGTTTTTAGGGTTGTTTGGGTTTAACTACGCGTTCTACTTTTTGTTGACTTGGCTGCCTTCGTATCTGGTGAATGAGCGGCATTACACGATGGAGAAGATGGCGGTGATTGGGGCGTTGCCGTTTTGCGCGACGGCGGTGGCCGCCATTTTGACGGCGATGTACGCGGACCGGAAGATTGCGGCAGGGGCACCGGCGGCGGATACGCGGCGGCGGCTGTTGACGATCGGGCTGGTGATTGCGGGGACGACTTTGTTTGGGGCGACGCTGGAATCGCAGGAGTTGGCGATGGCATCGATGATCGTGGCGTTCTCTGGGTTGGGGATGTTTACAGCGAATTGCTGGGCGATTACGCAGACGCTGTGTTCGGCGAAGGCGGTGGGGGCGTGGACGGGGTGCCAGAATTGCGTCGGAAACATGGGCGGGGTGGTGGCGCCGATCCTGACTGGCTTTTTGATTAAGCAGACGGGGAGCTATGCGGCGGCGTTTGTGGCGGCGGCGGGGATGCTGTTCTTTTCGGCGGTGATGTATGGGGTGTTGCTGAGGAGCGGAGAGCGGAGTTGAAACCAAGGTTCCATTACTTTCGTTCTGACTCTTAAGTTTTTTGGTGGGGCGGACGATGAGTTGTTGTGAGATCAGGAATGGGAATGTCATTGGTTTACGACCCGGCCAAGCACGATATCGAAATCGTGCATGCGCAGTTCAACCGCCTCATCAACGAACTGCTCAAGGGCGCGATCAACCGGAATACGTTTCAGCCATGGGAAATTGAGGTGTTGCTGGATATCCAGGCCTGCGACATCGGGGACGTATCGGAGAAAGACATCCTGAAGCGGTACCAGAAGGCGGTGCAGCGGTCTTACGAGCGGGGCGTGAAGATGCCTTTAAAACTGTCGGAGTATCTGAATACGCTCAAGAACCGGCGCACGGCGCTGGCGGAACAGCGCGCGGGCTTGGAACGCGATCAGATTGCCTCGTAAACCGCTATCCTAGGGGTATGAGTGAATCGGCCGAGAGAACGGTCTTCTGCGTTAAGTTGAAGAAAGAATTGCCGGCGTTGAAGGAAGTACCCTTCGATGGTCATCCTCTGGGGAAACGCATCTACGAAAGCGTGTCGCAAGAGGCTTGGAAGCAATGGGTGGAGCATTTGAAGATGCTCATGAACGAGTACCGCCTGAATCTGGGGACCCAGGAAGCGCAGCTTTTTATCATCGATCAGATGGAAAAGTATTTTTTTGGGGAAGGGTCTGCGGCTCCGCCTGATTTTGTGGCTCCAGCGGCTCACTAGTTAACCTTTAGCAAAGTAGAGAGCGACGGCGCGCTCCAAATCCTCTTTGTTGGCGTCGGCTTGGCGGTGCTCGTAGCGGCTGATGGACTGTAGCAGGTGGCAGACATCGCCGGGGTAGCAGGCGCGCAGGTATTCGCGTCCGTCCTGGAGGCAGAGGGTGCGGAGGAATTCTGCCGACTCCTCGTAATAGGGCACTTCTTTGGCGCGGAAGACGCGGGCGAAGATTTGATCGAAGACGTGCGGCTCTACCGGCTCGATGAGGATTTTGTTCTGGATGCGGCGGAGAAAGGCTTCGTCGGCGAGGTCGGAGGGATCGAGGTTTGTCGAGAAGACCACCATCATCTCGAAGGGGATCTGGAACTTGACGCCGTAGCGGAGCGAAAGATAGTCGACGCGTCGATCGAGGGGGACGATCCAGCGGTTGAGCAGGTCGCGCGGGCTGATGAGCTGGCGACCGAAGTCGTCAATGATGAAGATGCCGTTGTTGGCCTTCATTTGCAGGGGTGCGGCGTAGATGCCGGAGGCGTCGTCCAGACGCAGTTCGAGCATGTTGGGGACGAGTTCTCCGCCGACGACGATGCAGGGGCGCTTGCAGAGAATCCACCGGGGGTCGATGTCGGGATCGTCCATCTCGAGGCGCTGGTGCACGACGGGATCGTAAAGGCCGATGACCTGATTGTCGACTTCAATCGCGTAGGGGATGAGGATGGCGTCCTGGTACACGCGGAGCATGCGCTCGGCAATGGAGGTTTTACCGTTGCCGGAGGGGCCGTAGAGGAAGATCGAGTTTTGGCTGATGAGGGCCGGGCCCAATTGATCGAGGAGGCGGTCCGGGACAACGAGGTCGCTGAAGGCCATGCGGAGAGTGCGGCGGTCTACATGCACACGGGCGGATTGGAGCTTGGTGGCGGCGACGTAGTCTTTGAGGCTGACCGGGGCGGCGCTGGCGTATTGGACGATGGCGAAACGGTCGCTGGCGAGTTGGCGGCCGGCGGCGCTGAGCACGAAGGAATAATCGTTGCCGATCATGCCTTTGACCTCGATGAGCTGCTGGGAGCGGAGGTGCTTGAAGACAATGTCGATGACGGCGACGGAGAGTTTGAGCGTGTTGCTGAGGCTGGTGAGAGAGCTGAAACCTTCGAGCAGGAGGCGGCGGAGGATTAGGTCCGTACAGAAGCTTTGGGAGATTCCGAGATCATCGAAGGTCTCGGGGACGGCGGGGGCGAAGCGGCTGGGTGCGGGGCTGGGGCTGGGGGTGGGGGTGGCCGAGGGCGGGGTGGATTCGCGCCGGGGGTTTTGGCTTCCGAGGCTGGTGAGGCTGCTCGAGAACGTGCTCATAAGCTAGAGATCGGGTGCGGGAGGGGGAAAGTTTATGCACGCAACGGGGGAATCCACCGTCACCCTTAAGTGAGAGTGCGAATTCTGGCGGCGGTTGCGGCGTTGGGTTTGATGCGCGTAGGGGCGCAGGACTTTCCGTTTGCCGACGCGAAATCGCTCACTTGGCGGGCGCAGGAGTTGGAAGAGCAAGGGAAAACGACGGAAGCGTGGGCGTTGTACACGCAGGCGGCAAAGTTGGACCCGAAGAACGCGCTGGCGGCGGGCAAGGCGGTGCTGCTGCGGGGCAAGGCGATGGAGGGGGCGGTGCCCGTGGCGGTGGCGGGAGAGGTCTTTGTGGACCTGAAGGACCCGTCGGTGCACATTACTGAACAGGAGTTGATGGAGGTGCCGCGGATGCTGCCTCCGCCATCGCTTAGCCCCGGGGCGGCGAAGGTGACGATGACGTTGACGGGTGATGGCAAAAAGATCTACACCGAGTTTTTGAAGAAGTTCGGGATCGATGTGATTTTTGACGGGGACTATGACAACCCGCTCAACCGGCAGGTGAAGCTGGAGGAGGCCGGGTTTGAAGAGGCGCTGTACATGATCAATCTGGCGACGGGATCGTTTGTGAATCCGTTGTCGGAGAAGCTGGCGATGGTGGTGCGGGATACGGACCAGAAGCGGCGGGACCAGGAGCGGAACGTGGCGATCTCGTTGCCGATTCCGACGGCGATTTCGGCACCGGAGGCGCAGGAGTTGGCGCGGGCGATTCAGCAGATTTTTGAGCTGCAGAGGGTGTCGATCGATACGGTGCGGGGGACGATGTTGATCCGGGACCGGTGGTCAAAGGTAAAGCCGGCGGAGTTGGCATTGATGCAGTTGTTGAGCTATCGGGGGCAGGTGATGATCGATGTCGAGTTCTATGAGGTGGCGGAGCAGTCGAATTTGAGTTTTGGATTTTCGTTGCCGACGCAGAGCCAGTTGATTCCGTTGGTGAAGCGCACGAATCTGGTGGCGACGGCGGTGAATGGATTTAGCAAGGCGCTGAGCTTTGGGGGCGGGGCGACGCTGTTTGGCTTGGGGGTGACGACAGCGAATCTGTTTGCGAGCATGACGCATTCGAATGCGAAGAGTTTGTATGAGACGCAGGTGCGCAGCCTCGATGGATTGCCGGCGACGGTACACATTGGGGACCGGTATCCGATCATTACGGCGACGGCTTCGTATGCCAGTGCGACGTCGAACAATCAGCAGTTGGCCTCGCCGCAGATTCAATTTGAGGATTTGGGGCTGACGATCAAGATTACGCCGCACATGCACGGGAACGGGGAGATCAGCATGGAAGTGGATTCGGAATTCAAGGTGCTGACGGGGCAGACCAACAACAACATTCCGGTGATTGCGAACCGGAAGTATACGGGCACCATTCGGCTGAAGGAAGGGGAGTGGGCGGTGGCGGCGGGGCTGGTGACGCGCTCGGTGTCGAAGAACAAAAGCGGGATCGCTGGGGTGTCGCAGATCCCGTTTTTAGGGGCGGCGTTGTCGACGAATGGGCGCGATCAATCGATGGGGCAGACGCTGCTGGTGATTCGGCCGCATGTGATCAGCGCGGTGCCGGGGGAGCGGGCGACGAAGGACATCTTTACGGGTTCCGAGACGCGGTATTTGCCTCCGGTAAACTAGCGCGGGGGCGTTATTGGCCGACCACAATCCAGAGATTCTGGTTGTTGGGAAGGCCATCGACGGATAGGTCGATCGTCTGATCTCCGGGGCCCACATTGGGAATCACGATGTTGAACTGGTAGAGGCCGATGGTGCCACCGACGACGCCGGCGAAGCTGACCGTGGCGGGGGTGCCGCCAATCTTCAACTGATAGGGCAGAGTCATCGACGAGCCCTGGGCGGCGACGACGCCGGCGAAGGTGGGCGGGCTGGTGGGGCCGCAGCCGAGCGCGTAGATCGAGATGGTGGAGCCCGGCTTGGCGGCGACGAATGGGACGCCGGCGATCATGCCGGGACGGCCGATGTAGTTGGCGAAGTCGGGAGTGAGGGCGACGACATATTGCTTGCCGCCAATGTTGAACTGCGGGACGGTTTGGAGGGTGGGCGAGAGGCGGGCGCGCTGCACGGAGATGGGGTTGCTGTTGCCGAGAGGTGTTTTGACCTGGACGGTGATGGTGCCGGTGGCGGTGTCCTCGGGAGTGTTGATGTTGATCTGGGTGGGGCTGATGTAGTAGATAAAGGCGGGCTTGCCGTTGACGGTAACGCTGACGCCATCAAGCGAGGTGGGCGCGTTGACGCCGCTAAAGTCGCCCCCGCCCCAGAGGCGCGATACGGCGCTGAAGTTGGCACCGTAGATCTCGACATAGGTATTGGAGGAGAAGCCGGAGGCGCCGCCAAAGGAAGTGAGAATGGGGCTTGTGGAGCGGATGGTGGGCACGGGCGGCGGGCTGATTTTGCGGATCTTGATGTTGCCGTAGTCGGCAACGTAGAGGTTGCCGGCGTTATCGACGGTGAGGCCATAAGGGGCATTGAGCTGGGCTTTGGTTGCGTCGCCGCCATCTCCCGCGGCCCCGCGGACGCCGGTGCCGGCGTAGGTGGTGATAACGCCGCTGGGATCGACTTTGCGGATCTTATAGTTGGTGGTCTCGGAGATGTAGAGATTGCCGTTGGCGTCGAGGGCCACGCCGCCGACTGTCTTGAGCTGGGTGGCGGTGGCTTGACCGCCGTCGACGCCGACGCCCGAGACTCCGGTGCCGGCGACGGTAACGATGGTGCCATTGGGGAGAACCCTGCGGACGCGCTCATTGCCGTTGAGCCGGCCATCGCCATCGTCGGTGAAGTAGATACTGCCGTCGGGGCCAAGGGCGAGCCAACCGGGATATCCGTCGGCGGCGGTAGCCAAGCCACCATTGCCGGAGAGGCTGAGCTTGCCGGTGCCGGCGACGGTAGTGATGATGCCGGTGGCGATGGTGATCTTGCGGATGCGCAGATTGTTGGCGTCGGTGAAGAAGATGTTGCCGGCGCTGTCGAGGGCGATGCTGAGCGGAGCGTTTAAGCGAGCGGCGGTGGCCGGGCCGCCATCGCCCGCGAAGCCGCCGACGCCGCCGGCGATGGTGGTGATGACGCCATTGGGGGCGATCTTGCGGATGCGATCGTTGGTGCTGTCGGTGAAGTAAATGGTGCCATCTGGGGCGATGGCCGTGCCAAGCGGGCTATAGACTTGAGCGGAGGTCGCGGGGCCGCCGTCGCCCGAGAAGCCCGCCCGACCGGTGCCCGCGATGATCGTGGTGGCCCCGGTGACATCGACCTTGTAGATGTAGTGCTTGGTGTAGTCGGCGACGTAGATGTTGCCTGAGGCGTCGACGTTGACGTTATAAATCTGGCCCCAACTGGTGTTGCCGGCGACGGTGGTGATGATCTGCCCGAAGGCGCCGAGGGCCACGAGGAGGGCGGTTAACAATCGAATCGTACGCATATACTTGGCATTAAGCGGTAGGGGATCAAGAACCGTCATGGGCATCGAAATTTCTTTTTCAGCGGATGAATTGGCGCTGCCGGGCTTTGCCGGGTTGGCGGGGGACCGGGCGGCGCTGGACCAGCTTTTTAGCGTGACTTATGAGGAATTGCGGCGATTGGCGTCGATTTTGAAGCGGCGGGATCCGGCGGCCAGTTTGAGCCCGACGACGCTGGTGAACGAGGCCTGGATCAAGTTGGCAAGGACACCGGCGGTGGCGCAGTTATCGGATTTGCATTTTAAGCGGATTGCGGCGCGGGCCATGCGGCAGGTATTGATCGCGGCGGCTCGTAAGCGCAATGCGGACAAGCGCGGGGCGGGGCCTGGGATGACGGTGGTCTTCGATGAGAGTCTGGGGGGCGTGCCGTCTTGCGATGAAGAGTTGCTGGCGCTGGACGCGGCGCTGGATCGATTGGCGAAGATGAACCCGCGGCAGGCGTTGATGGTGGAGGGACGGTTCTTTGGGGGATTGGAAGGCGCCGAGATTAGCGAGTTGTTGGGGATCTCGGAGGCGACAATGTTGCGGGACTGGCGGGCGGCGAGGGCGTGGCTGGCGCAACAACTGGCACCGGTGAACGGCGATGGACAGTAGCCGTTGGGAGCGGGTGCAAAGGCTGTTTCATGAGGCGCTCGACTTGGCGCCCGGGGCGCGCGAGGAGTATCTGGGGCGGGCCTGCGAGGGGGATGCCGCGCTGGCGGCCGAGGTGTGGGCGATGATCGAGCAGGACCGGAAAGCGGCCCAATTGTTGGACCGGCCGCTGGAGGAGGTAGCGCAAGACTTGCTGCGGGCACCCGCGACGCCCGGCCAGATTGGGGCTTACCGGTTGGAAAGAGTGTTGGGCGAGGGCGGGATGGGGACGGTGTTTTTAGGGGTTCGCGCAGATCTTGGGAGCCGGGCGGCGATTAAGGTGTTGCGTGACGCCTGGATCTCACCGGCGCGGCGCGAGCGCTTTGGAGCCGAGCAGCGAACATTGGCGGGGCTGAATCATCCGAACATCGCGGGGCTGCTGGACGCCGATATGTTGCCCGACGGCACGCCTTACTTTGTGATGGAGTATGTGGACGGAGAACATCTGGACGCGTATTGCAACCGGGTGGACGCGATACGAGAAACGCGCTTGAAGCTGTTTTTGCAGGTATGCCGGGCGGTGCAATTTGCGCACCAACAGGCGGTGATTCATCGGGACATCAAGCCGTCGAACATTCTGGTAACGAGCGATGGCGTTGTGAAGCTGCTGGATTTTGGGATCGCCAGGCAGCTTGAGAGCCTTGACAGGGAAGCGGAGGCGACGCGGACGGCCGTGCGATTTTTCACACCGGCGTACGCGTCGCCAGAGCAATTGCGCGGCGAGAGCTTGGGCGTGGCGACGGATGTGTATTCACTGGGCGCAGTGTTGCGGGGCTTACTCGGAGACCAGCAGGCAGGTGGCGATTTGGCCGTGGTGTGCCAGAAGGCGACGCATGAGGACGCGGCGCGGCGCTACTCGTCGGTGGAGGCACTCGCGCGGGACATCGATCACTATCTGGCTCATAAGCCGCTGGAGGCGCGGCCGGACCGTTTGGGCTACCGGGCGGGGAAATTCTTGCGACGGAACCGGGAGCCGGTGATTGCGGCGGGGCTGGTGGCGATGGGTACGATCGCTTTGATCGCAGTGTTTCTGATTCAGTTGCGGGCGGAGCGGAACTCGGCACTGGGAGAGGCGGCGCGCGCGCAACGGATTCAGCGCTTTATGCTGAACCTGTTTCAGGGGGGCGACCGGGAGGCTGGGCCGGCGAAGGACCTGAGCGTGGCGACGCTGGTGGAGCGGGGCGTCAAAGAGGCGCAGGCGTTGCACGACGACCCGGCGGCGCAAGCGGAGTTATACAGGACACTGGGGGAAATTCATCAGAAGCTGGGGAACCTGGCGCAGGCCGAGTCGCTGTTCGATTCGGCGTTGGAGCGGCATGCGGAGCCGGCGACCGTGCTGGCGTTGGGTTTGTTGCGGGTGGATCAAGCGAAGCTGGCGGAGGCGGAGAGGCTGGTGAGGCAGGGCCTGGCACAAGCGCGGGCGACGCTGCCGGCTGGGCATCCTCTGATTGCGGATGCCAACGACGCATTGGGCAAGGTGCTGGAGGAGAAGGGCGAGTACGGGGCGGCGATCGCGGTGTTGGACGAGTCGGCGCGTATGCGGGGCAAGGATGAGACGGGTCTAGCGAACAGCCTTTATGAGCTGGCAAACGTGCATTTTTACGCGGGGCATTATTCGCAATCGCAGGCATTGAATGAGCGGGTGTTGGCGATCCGGAAGAGGGTGGATGGGGAAGCGCATCCGGGCGTGGCGGAGGTGCTGGTGAACCTGGGGGCGGTGCAGCAGGAACTGGGGCACTATGCGGAGGCCGAGCAGTTTCATCGCAAGGCATTGGCGATTCATCAGGCTTTTTATGGAGATCAGCATCCGGTGACGGCGTCGGGGCTGACGATGGTGGCGCGGGCTTTGGTGTTTGAGAAGAAGACGGACGAGGCGCGGGGGCTGCTGTTGCGGGCGGTGGGGATTCAGGAGAGCGTGTTTGGGAAGGCGCACCCGAGGGTGGCTTCGGCCTTGAATGAGTTGGGGAATGTGGCGATGGCGCGGAATCGGTATGAGGAGGCGCGGGCGGCGTTTACCCGGATGGTGGAGATTTACAGGGAGGTTTACGCGGGGAAGCATTATCTGATCGGGATTGCGACTTCGAATCTTGGGAACGCTTATCTGCGGGAGGGGGAGAACGCGAAGGCGGAGAAGCTGTTTCGGGAGGCGTTGGCGATGTTTCGGGAGACGCTGCCGGGGGAGCATTTGAATATCGCGATTGCGCGGATCAAGCTGGGGAGGACGCTGTTGCGTCAGAAGCGGTATGCGGAGGCAAAGGCGGAGACGAGCGGGGGGTTTACCATTTTGAACAAGCAGGTCGCGCCGAGCGTGACGTGGCTGCAATCGGCGCGGGCGGACCTGGCGGAGATTGAGCAGGGGATGCGCCGAAAGGACGCGGTGCATTGAGTTGATTTCGATGAGAGTGATATTGATGTTGTTGGTTGCGAGTTCGCTGATCGCGGGAGATTGAGAAGCGGTACAGAGGATGGCCCGGGACGCGAAGATCGAGGTGAAGACGAAGGACGGGGCGGTAAGTGGGGGAGTGTTTTTGCCCGCGAGCGCGACCTCGATTTCTTTACGTGAGAAGAGCGGGGAGCGGGCGATCGCGATGGCGGATGTGGCTCATGTGAGGGTCTACGATGCCGGGCGGAGAGTGCGGCAGGGCTTGCTTTGGACGGCAGTGGGGGCGGGGGCCGGGGCGGGGATTGGGGTGGCGGCGTGCCCGGGTTGCGCCAATGAAGGGCAGAGGGCGAAGTATGTGGGGCCGGGAGTGGCGGTGGGAGTGGCGGTGGGCGCGGCGGTGGGCGCGGCGGGATTTTTGAGCTCGCCTTATCGGACGGTCTATCGGGACCGGTGAGAGGACGGCCCTTGTTGAATTCGAGTTCTTTGGGGCACCTCGGGTGGGAGCTTGTCGATAGGGGGCCTCCTGGCTTAATGGACTTAATCTGTTTTCAGGGTGGAGAGGACGCCGACACGGATCACCTGCCTGGGCTGAATGCTCTCGAGCGCGGCGAGGCATTCGGGTATGAGGGGGAGTAGGTCTTGAATTCGGTTTGAACGGGCACGAACGATGATTACGGCGATTGTGCCCGACAGCAAACTCTGCTGGTATGGGAGGCTTTTGTCGAGGGTCAAGAGGACATCGAAGAGAGGATCGGCCAGAGCTAGAAGCTGGCCGTTTCGTTTTCCGGCCCAACCGGATTCGGCGACGGAACGGCATTGATGTCCGGGGAGGTGCAGGGCCAGATTGCGAGGTAGATTCTCATCGAGGAGCACCCTCATCGCGGACTAGTAAGGAGCGCCTTGGCTTCTTCCAGCGCGGCGATTGCCGCCTGTCTGCTCACCGAAGGGAAGTTGTCAAGAAATTCGTCGATCGTATCTCCAGCCTCGAGATAGTCGATCAGCGAATCCACAGGGACGCGAGTTCCGCGAAAGCAAGGCGTGCCGCCTAGGATCTCAGGATCGATCTGGATTACCGATTCGTGTTTCATGCACTGGCTCTTGAGGTTTAGTCTATCGTGGATCGATGCTTTCTCAATTCAGAGGGCAAGTTCGGTCGCGGCTTGAAGTTTAATACCCCACTAGGGACAGACACAGGGCTGTCTGTCCCCTGCTTTTTGCGTCTTGCTAGAGGTCTTTTTTTGTTGCTCGTTTTGCGGGGATCAGTTCGTCGATGATTGCTACTCGCATCAACATCTGCGTGGCTTCTTCGGGCTGCATTTGGCCGCGCTGCTGGGACAATTCCTGGTTCATGGCCGTGACGAATTGCTCGAACTGGCGTTGCATCGCCGCCATTTTTTCGCGCATGTTGAGGATGATCTCGACGCCCGCCAGATTGACGCCCAGTTCGCGTGTGAGTTGGAGAATCACTTCCAGACGCTCGATGTCCTCGTCCGTGAACAGCCGCGTGTTACCGTCGCTGCGGCTGGGGAGGAGGAGGCCTTCACGCTCATACAGACGCAAAGTTTGGGGGTGGATGCCATACATTTCGGCGATGGCCGAGATCATGTAGGCACCTTTGCCTTTAGGTCTTGCCATTGTCGACCTGCTTCCAAACCTCGGCGCGGGGGTCTTCGTGCTCGACTTGCGCGAGTTCTCGCAACAACTCGCGCGTGCGCTCGTTGTGAACATCGGGGGCGACGATGTAGACCTCGACTACTTGGTCGCCACGGCTGGACTTGCGGGCGTTCTCGACGCCTTTTTCGGCCATCCGGAAACGTTGCCCGTTTTGGGTGCCTTGGGGGACTTTGAGGATCGCGCGCCCGTCGATGGTGGGGACTTCGATCTTTTCTCCCAAGCCCGCCTCGCTAACTGTGATTGGCACGCGGATCTCGATGTTGTCGCCGTCGCGGCGGAAGAAGGCGTGGGGTTCGACGCGAATGGTGATGTAGAGATCGCCCGCTTTGCCGCCGCGGGTGCCCGAGTTACCTTTACCGGCCACGCGGAGACGGCTACCGGTTTGGGTGCCGGCGGGAATGCGAACTTCGACTTGATCGGGGCGGGCGAGGACGCCGGCGCCGCGGCATTTGGGGCAGGTGTTGGCGAGCTTGCCTTTGCCGTTGCAGCGCGGGCAGGTGAGATTGAACTTCATGGCACCGGCCATCTGCGTTACGGTGCCGGTTCCATTGCACTCGAAACAGTTTGTGCCACCTCCAGCCGCGCCATTGCCCTGGCACTCATCACAACTCTCATTTCGGGAGATGGTGAGGCGGACCAGGGTGCCGCGGATAGATTGCCAGAAAGCGATGTTGAGGGCGTATTCGAGATCGCTGCCGTCCTCGGGGCCGGCTTGGGGCTGCTTGCCCGCGCCGCCGAAGACTTGACTGAAGAGGTCTTTGAAGCTGGAGCCGCCGGAGGGGTCGGCGGCCTGGCGGGGGTCTGGACGGGTACCGCTGCCTGGGCGGAAGCCGCCGCGATTGCCGGCGCTGGCCTGCTGGAAAAAGTCTGAGAAATCGAAGCCGTTGAAATCGAAGCCCTGGCCACCGTTGGCGGGGTTGGGGCCGGGGGCGGTACCGGGCTGATCGGAATAAAAGCCGTACTGGTCGTACATGGCTTTCTTCTTGGGATCGTTGAGTATGTCGTAGGCCTCCTGGAGCTGTTTGAAGCGCTCCTCGGCGGCCTTGTCGCCGGGGTTCAAGTCGGGATGATATTTGCGGGCAAGACGGCGATACGATTTACGGACATCGTCGTCGCTTGCGCCACGCTTGATGCCGAGAGTCTCGTAATAGTCCGTATTGCCCGCCATATCGTTCCGTTCGCCTACTTACTTTTTGTCGTCGACGTCGACGAATTCGGCGTCCACAACGTTATCTTTGGGCTTGTCGCCGGCGGGCTTGTCGTGGCCCGCGTGATCGTGACCCGGGTCACCGGCAGCGCCTTGGGCGTTGGCCGTCTCGGTCTTGTACATCGCCTCGGCCAGCTTGTGGCTGGACTGGGTCAACTTGTCTGTGGCGCCGCGAATCTGTTCGGCCGATGCGTTCTCGTCCTTGAGGAGTTTCTTGACCTCTTCGAGTTCGTTTTCGACCGTTTTGCGATCTTCTTCGCTGATCTTGGAGCCATGGTCCTTGAGCATCTTTTCGATGTTGTAGGACATGCTGTCGCCCTGGTTGCGGGCCTCAATCGCTTCCTTGCGCTTGCGGTCGTCGCTGGCGTTCAAGTCGGCGTCCTTGGTCATCTTTTCGACCTCATCCTTGCTCAAGCCGGAGCTGGAGGTGATGGTGATCTTCTGCTCGTTGTTGGTGCCCTTGTCTTTGGCGAAGACGTTGAGGATGCCGTTGGCGTCGATGTCGAAGGCGACCTCGATCTGGGGGACGCCGCGGGCTGCGGGCGGGATGCCGACAAGCTGGAAGACGCCGAGGAGACGGTTGTCTTTGGCCATCGGGCGCTCGCCCTGGAAGATCTTGATGTCGACCGAGGTCTGGCTGTCAGCGGCGGTGGAGAAGGTTTCGCTCTTCTTGGTCGGAATGGTGGTGTTGCGCTCGATCAGCTTGGTGAAGACGCCACCGAGGGTTTCGATACCGAGGGAGAGCGGGGTGACGTCGAGCAAAAGGATGTCCTTGACTTCGCCACCGAGCACGCCGCCCTGGACAGCGGCGCCAACGGCGACCACTTCATCCGGGTTTACGGTCATGTTGGGCTCTTTGCCGAAGAAGTTGCGGACCATCTCGCGGACCTTGGGGATGCGCGTGGAGCCGCCGACGAGGACAACCTCGTCGATCTTCTGCGGGGTGATGCCAGCGTCGGCGATGGCCTGCTTGCAGGGGTCGATCGTGCGCTGGAGGATCTGCTCGATCATCTGCTCGAAGCGGCCGCGGGTGAGCTTCTGCTCAAGGTGCTTGGGGCCGCTGGCGTCGGCGGTGATGAAGGGAAGATTGATGTCGGCTTCGAGCTTGCTGGAGAGCTCGATCTTGGCGGTTTCGGCTGCGTCGCGGAGGCGCTGGAGCGCCATCTTGTCTTTGCCGAGGTCGATGCCGTTAGCGTTCTTAAATTCGGCAATCAGAAATTGGACGATGCGCTCATCGATGTTGTCGCCACCGAGGTGCGTGTCGCCGTTGGTGGATTTTACTTCGACGACGCCGTCGCCGACTTCGAGAATCGAGATGTCGAATGTGCCGCCGCCGAAGTCATATACGGCGATGGTTTCGTCCTTCTTCTTGTCGAGGCCATAAGCGAGGGCGGCGGCGGTGGGCTCGTTGATGATGCGTTTGACGTCGAGACCGGCGATTTGGCCGGCGTCCTTGGTGGCCTGACGCTGGGCGTCGTTGAAGTAAGCCGGGACGGTGATGACGGCCTCGGTGACCTTTTCACCCAGGTAAGCCTCGGCGGCCTCTTTGAGCTTTTTGAGGATCATCGAGGAAAGTTCTGGTGGGGAGTAGGGCTTGCCCTGAACGTCGATGCGGGCGTCACCGTGGTCGCCGCCGACTACTTTATAGGGGACGAGCTTGGCTTCTTCGGTGACTTCGTCGACGCGACGGCCCATGAAGCGCTTGGCGGAGTAGATGGTATTCTCGGGGTTGGTGACGGCTTGACGCTTCGCCACTTGGCCCACCAACCGCTCTCCGCCCTTTGTGAAACCGATCACGGAAGGCGTGGTACGAGCGCCTTCCTGGTTGGGGATCACGACTGGCGATCCGCCCTCCATCACCGAAACAACAGAATTGGTTGTTCCAAGGTCAATCCCAATGATTTTTCCCATACGTTTAAGTCCTCCGGCCTGTCTTAGCCTGTTTCTAGTATTGAATGTGAGTGCCGGATTGTCAAGTGTCTACGCACAGAATTCGCTCACAATAGCGGCGGCTTCGGACTTAAGCCCATTGGAGCCGCTACTGAAGGAGGCTTTTCCTGGGGGGAAGCTGACCTTCACGTTCGCGTCGTCGGGTGTGTTGGCGCGGCAGATCGAAAATGGGGCTCCGTTCGACCTGTTCCTTTCGGCGAGCGAGGAGTTTATGAACCAACTTGTGAAGAAGCGGAAGGTGGTGAAGGAGGAGATACAGATTTATGCGATTGGGAGGATTGGACTGTGGGGGAAGGCGGGGGCGGTGAAGACTTTGCGGGATTTGACGCAGCCGGGGGTGAAGGTAGTGGCGGTGGCCAATCCGCAGCTTGCGCCATATGGGGCGGCGGCGGTGGCGGCGCTGCAAAAGAGCGGGATGTATGAAAAGGTGCAGCCGATGCTGGTCTATGGGGAGAATGTGCGGCAGGCATTGCAGTTTGTGGAGACGGGAAATGCCGAGGTGGGGATTTTGGCCTGGAGTCTGATCTATGACAAGGGCGGGTATTTGGTGCCCGACGATTTGCATCCGGCGTTGAGGCAGGTGGCGGCGCCGGTGTCTCGCAAGGGGGGGAACGCGAAGGGGGCCGAGGAGTTTATACAGTTTTTGCTGTCGCCGGTGGGACGGGGGATCTTGGCGACGCATGGGTTTAATTTGTTGCCGCCGCCGCCGCGGTTGAGAAGGTAGGCGGGGGTTAGTGCCTGAATTTTGGGACGATCTCGTGAGCAATGCGGTCCAGGACGGCTCTTGGCTCCATTACCGGGAAGGGGAGATGGATGTGCTGGAAGCCGCGGTGGCAGTGAGATCTTGATTTTCGGAGGGGGTCGTTGGGCGTTTCCGCTTCGACGTGGATTCGAAGGAACTTAAGGCCAGCGGTGGACGGGAGCGCGAGGTTGAAGGACGCCGCGACGAGTCTTGATCCATCTGCGGTCTCCCGCAAGACCATCAAGAGGCCAAGTCGTGGACCATAGGTAAAGTGGAGCGACTTGGCGGGGGCTTCTTCAGGCGGGCCCTGCCGATGTCCGATGTCGATCACACAGTTTTTGGATTTGTCGCCGAAGGTACGGAGCTGTGGAAGCTTGCCTTTTAGAATTCTGCGGTCGGTTAGGTC
>JANXUM010000464.1 GCA_025356215.1 Bryobacter sp.
CGATGAAGAGCGCATGGATAAGATGCAGGTGCCTGCGGAGGTGTCCGGTGGCTGGTTTGACATCTTCCTTGCCGGTACGATCAATGGCTACACAATGATGAAGCAGAAGGCGGCTACCGAGCGCGCCCGCAAGAATACTCGAATGATCATCGGGCCTTGGGGACACGGGCCCTCGCAGAAGTACGGCGACGTCGACTTCGGCCCCCAAGCCAACATCGATCAATTCGAAGAAGAGCTTCGTTTTTTTGACTACAACCTGCGCGGCATCGAGAACGGCCTGGACAAAAATCTACCGGTGAAGATTTTCTACATGGGCGCGAACAAGTGGCGGTCGGAAGCCGACTGGCCCATTCCCAACACCAACTATCGCGAGCTGTATCTGGGCGGCGGGGCGGCCAACTCGGTACGCGGCGGCGGCACGCTCAGCTTCACAAAGCCGGCGACCGGTGCCACTCACGAATACAATTACGACCCCGACAAGCCAGTCGCTACACTTGGCGGCAACAACTGCTGCGGCACGCCCACGCTGGCCGGCCCCAAAGACCAGCGCCCGATCGAATCGCGCAACGATGTGATGGTTTATACCGGCGAAATTCTCACCGCGCCCCTCGCCATCGCCGGTCCCGTGAAGATGAAGCTGACAGCGGCGACCGACGGCCCGGACACCGACTGGATGGTGAAGCTTGTGGACGTCTATCCCAATGGTTTTGCCATGCCCGTCGCCGAAGGCATTCTGCGCGCCCGCTTCCGCAACGGCCTGGACAAGCCGGAGTTGCTGACTCCCAACACCGTTTATGATTTCACGGTCGACATGGTCGGCACGGCCAATGTCTTCCAGCCCGGGCACCGCATCCGCGTCGATGTAACGTCCAGCAACTTTCCACAATTCGATCGCAATCCCAACACCGGCGAGCCCCTGGGCAGCGCCACCAAATTGCGCGTCGCCCATCAATCCATTCAGACCGGTGGTCCCCGCCCCAGTCACATTATTCTTCCCGTCGTCAGCCAACCTTAAGGAGCCATTCTGTCATGTCGTCACGCCGCACTTTTTTTGAATCACTCGCCAGCCTTCCGCTCTTCGCCACCAAAGGCGGCGCGGGCAAACTCAAGACACCCGACTACTTCAAAGAGCTGGGCGTTCGCCCCTTCATCAACGCCGCTGGCACTTACACGATGCTCACCGCGTCCCTGATGCCGCAAGAAGTGATGGACGCGATGGAGTACGCCAGCAAGCACTTTGTCCACCTCAACAAGGTGCAGGACGCCGTGGGTGCAAAGCTTGCCACTCTATTGAACGCGGAGGCCGCGATGGTAACTAGCGGTGCATCCGCCGCGCTAACGGTCGGTACGGCTGGCTGCATCACGGGCACAGATCAAGCCAAGATCAGCCGCCTTCCCGATGTCGCTGGGCTCAAAGATCAAGTGCTGGTGCAAAAGTCCCATCGCTATGGCTACGACCATGCCGTGCGCACCTGCGGGGTCAAGTTGATCGAGATCGAGACCGAAGAGGATTTCCATCGCCTGGCAGGCCCGCGCACAGCCCACGCCTTGTTCTTCAACGACGCCGAACCGAAGGGGGCGATGAAGGGCAACGACTGGGTCCGTCTTGGTAAGCAACACAAGGTGCCCACCTTTATCGACGCATCCGCGGACTGTCTGCCGATCGAGCGCATGACGCTGTACAACAAGATGGGCTTTGACCTGGTGACTTTCTCAGGCGGCAAGTTCATCTGCGCGCCCCAGAGCACCGGGATTCTGATGGGCCGCAAGGATTTGATCGAGGCTGCGCGCCTGAACACGAGCCCTTACTCGGATACGATTGCCCGTGGCATGAAGGTCAATAAAGAAGAGATGATCGGCCTTTTAGTGGCCGTCGAAATGTTTATGAAGCGCGATCACGCCGCCGAGTGGAAGGAATGGGAGCGGCGTGTGGATACGATTCGCAAAGCCGCCGAAAAAATTCCCAGCGTCACATCCAGCATTGAAGTGCCCGAGATCGCCAATCACACGCCACACCTGAAGATGACTTGGGATCAATCGAAGATCAAGTTGTCGCCATTGGACGTGAAGAAGAAGCTGTTTGAAAGTGAGCCGTCGATCGAGGTAACTCCATCGACTGACAAGACGAACTTGGTAGTCACGGTCTGGATGCTGAAACCGGGCGAAACCGAAGTGGTCGCCCGGCGCATTCAAGAAGTGTTGAAGAGCGGCGTCGCCTAAATATAGGCGACCACGTCGATCTCAACGAGACTGTTCCCCGGGATGCCGCCATTAGCCGCGATCGTCGTGCGCACCGGCGGCTCCCCGCCAAAACGCCCCAGGAACACCTCGTTCATCCCCGCATAGTCGTTGAGCGTATTCAAATACACGTTGCACTTGAGTACCTTGTCCATGGACGAGCCGGCGTTCTTCAGTTCGGTCTCGATCTCTTTCAACACATGATCGGTATGTGCCTTGATATCACCTTCAAAGTGAGCGCCCTTACCCGCGATAAAGAGTAAGTTGCCGTAACTCACGGCACCATTGAAGAGCGGCGTTTTAGTCGGCTTCGGTCCCTTGCGATGCACCTTCTTCTCCGCGCCCGCGCTCTGCGCCACCGCGCTCGAAGCCGCCGCTAGCCAGCCCGCTACCGCCGCCGCCGCACTCTGATAAAAACCCGTTCTAGTCATAGAGAGAACTATACCGTCAACCGCGCATCGAATTCCACCAGGGTATGCTGGGCGGTTGAGCCGACAGCCTGTGGCTCGATCATTTGGATCGCCTCGGAGTTTCTGCCCCGCTGCCAGCGCCGCGACGAGCCTTCCGTCTGCTGGATCCTCGCGCGGGACGCTTTACGCGCCGCACCTGGATTGACTATTTTTTACGGTGCACATCTTGCGAATTTCGTGCAACGCGATATGCTGATTGCACGGACCCCATCTCAATGCTTGACCGCTACCGATTCGTATCCGCTGATGAAGACGCCGATGACTTAATGGAAGACAGCATCAGCTATGCTCACGAGACAGCCGAGTACGGCTTCGACGAAGACGATGAAGACGATTTGGAACCTGTAGACGAGCCCGAGGCCGCCCTCATGGCCGTGCCCGCGCTTCCGCCTCCGCCTCCGCCGCCACACCTGGATGAGCCCGTGGCAATCGAAAAAGATCCAGCCACTGAGCACCCTTCGATAGCGGAACCGGCAGTGCATGCCGCCAAGGCCAAGCAGGCGAAGAAGGCCGCTTCAGCGAAGAAGGCTGTGGCGGGGAAGAAGGCAGCACCCGCAAAGAAGGCGTTGCCGGCGAAGAAAGCCGTGCCAGCCAAGAAAGCGTTGCCGGCGAAAAAAGCGGCCCCAGCCAAGAAAGCGGCCCCAGCCAAGAAGGTTGTCGCCAAAAAGGTAGCAGCGAAAAAAGCTCCCGCAAAGAAACTGGCCCCCATGAAGAAGACCGCCCTTGTCGCGAAGAAAGCCGCGAAAAAGGCGGCCAAGAAAGCCGTGAAGAAAGCCGCTAGAAAGCGCTAGTCGGCCTTCACCACCTTCTTGCAACGTTCATACAGTTCCAGCAGCGCTTCGGCGTACTGTTCGGGCGACGTGGACCCTTTGGCCCCAAATCCCGTCTGCTGTCCGGTCGATTTCCCGTACCCGGTTTGCACCGCGAGGAACTTCATCATATCGAGCGCAACTTCAGCATGATTGTTCTTTGCGCTATCTTGTGTAGTATTTGTCGGTTCAGCCATAACCACCCCACTTTAGCGCACCCGCCATGCCGGTAACGGCTACCCAATGGTTGCGCGGTCTCCGCGGCGGCTCGCAAACCCATCTGGTGGCCGCCTCCGATGGCCACCACTACGTTGTAAAGCTCACCAATAACCCCCAGGGCCTGCGCACACTCGTCAATGAGTGGATCGCCCAGCGCATCCTTGCGTATCTCAAAATTCCCTGCCCTGAAGTCGAAATCATCGACATCCCCCAGGCCCTGATCGACTCGAATCCGAAGTTGGGTATTGAGCGCTCGAAGACAATCCATCCGCCGCCCGCCGGCTGGCACTTCGGCTCCCGCTTCCCGGTCAACCCGTCCCTGCAGGCCGTGCACGATATCGTCCCCGACATCCAGCTCATCACCTGCCGCAACCTGCATCACTTCGCCGCCGCGCTTGCCTTCGACAAGTGGACCGCCAACGCCGATTCGCGCCAGTGCGTCTTCTTCCGCGCCCGCTTGCTCGACGTTTTGGGCGAAGCCGGAGACTCGACCGACCCCGAGTACGCTCAACGCGGCCTCGTCGCCTCGATGATCGATCAAGGCTATTGTTTCAACGGCATCTACTGGGACTTCCCCGATGCCCCCGGCTACGGCCTTTACTACCGGCCAGCGGCCTATCGTAAAGTCCGGGGCTGGAGTGATTTTGAGCCGTGGATCGAACGCATCCAGCACTTCCCGGAGAGCGTGCTCGATCGTGCTCTGCGCGAAATCCCGCGGGCGTGGCTGACCCCGCAAGACGAGGACGCTCTGCCCTCACTGCTCGAAAAGCTTCTCCGCCGCCGCGCCAAAATCCCCACACTCATCGAAGCCACACGGGAGCGCTACCCCGATCACTTCCCCAATTGGCGCTGAATCTCGCCGGCCACCCAACGCGCCGTCCACGGGGCCAAGAGGATACCGTTGCGATAGTGCCCGTAGGCCGCGACCGTCCTTTGGTCGATGCGACGCAATACCGGCCTCAAATCCAGACTTGCCGGCCGCAAACCGCACCACGCCGTATCGGGCCGGGCACCCTTTAGCGCTGGACAAAGCTCAACCGCCCTCTCGCCCAATTCCCGCAATCGCGCCGCGTCCATCGTCCGGTCAAATCCAACCCGTTCTTCCGTCGACCCGGCAATCACCCGCCCACCGCGACGCTGAAAAACATAGGTGTGCCCACTGCGCAGGATCCCCGGCAGCGTCCCCGGCGAAAACCCATCCCACGCCAGCAAGTAGCCTTTAATCGGCTCCACGGTTGGCATCCCGCCCAAGCGGGAGGCCCAAGCGCCAGCGCACACCACCACCTGCTCTCCGTCCAACTCATCGAGCGAAGCAACATCGCGCCGCCGCACCTCCACCTGCGCACTCAACTCTCGCAATAGGTCACGAGGATCGACATGTCCTTCGCCGGCCTCGCCAGCCGCGACAAAGTCGATCGATCCCCCAATCGCCGCCACCCACTCCGGATACATTGCCGCCGACTCATTCGCGATCCGCTGCCACTCCGCATCGGGAAAAGCTTCGGCCGCGGCGGCCAGCATCCCCGCCCCCGCCCAACTCGCGCTACCGGATCCCAAAGGATCGCGCTCGTAAACAACCGCGTCAATTCCGCGCCGCCCCAATTCCCAGGCGCAACTTAAACCAATCAACCCACCGCCAACGATTTCAATCACTCTACAACTAGAATACGAAGACACCTTTATGCGGACCAATTCCCAAGCTGGCCAATACACCTTGGCCACCGGCAAAGCCGCCGTGCGCCGGCTCCACCTCCTCAACGACGCTTACTGGCCGGCGGGGCGCCGCGCCTTGCTCCAAGCAGGCCTGAATCCCGGCATGACCATCGCCGATTTTGGCTGCGGCGTCGGTGCCACCACACGCTCGCTCGCCCATTTGACTGGCCCCACCGGGCACGTCACGGGCATTGACCTTAGCGCCGATCAAGTCGAGCAAGGCCGCCAGCTTGCCGCCGCCGAGGCTCTGTCCAACGTCACATTCATGGCCGCAAGCGCCCTTGCCACCGGACTCCCGCGCAACTCCTTTGACGTCGTGTACTGCCGCTTCCTCCTGCTGCACCTCACAGACCCCAAGGCCTGCTTGCGCGAAATGCGCGATGTGCTCAAGCCCGGCGGAATCGTCCTGATCGAAGACGGCAACCTGATGACGGCGGGCAGTACGCCGCCCAGCGCGCTCAACCATTTCTCCACGCTCTTTGGCCGTCTGGGTCCGGCTCGCAAACTCAACTACGCTCTCGCCGAGGATCTCTTCCACCTCGTGCGCGACGCCGGCTTTCCCGATCCGTCCATCGAAATCCACCAGCCCGCCCTGGCTCGCGGAGAAGCCCGCTTGCTGCTCAAGCTGTCGGTCGAGGAGATCGGTCCCGCCTGCATCGCCGAAGGGGTGTTGGAGGAGACGCAGCTCGCCACCATCCTGGCCGAAATGCAGCGCGATACCGACGATCCCAATCTGGTCGCGCTGATGCCGCGTATGTCGCAGGTCTGGGCCCGCAAACCCACCTAGCCGTCCTCCTCATTCAGAAAATCTCCCAGCCGATCCAGCCGCCGCTCCCAAGCCCCCCGCCGGTCTCCCGTCCATCTCTCCAAAACAGCGAGCCCCGCTTTGTCCAGACGGCAGCTTCTCACTCTCCCCCGCTTCTCAGACCGTACCAGCCCGCTCGACTCCAGCACCTGCAAGTGCTGAATCACCGCCGTCAGCGTGATGCCCAACGGCCTGGCTAGCGCGGACACACTCACCGGCCCCGCGCTCACCGCCTCCACAATAGCCAGCCGCGTCGGATCGCCCAGCGCCGCAAAGACCGCCCGCGCCGCAAGCTTAGACACTCAGTTCCCCGCTCAGTTTCTCGAACAACTCGCGCCACCCCGCTTCGCGCATCACAGGCCCATCGGCACCCTCAAAGAACACTCCCTGATGCGTGCAGCGCAGCAAGCTTCCCGCACCGTCGCCCAGAATCTCAATCGTCACCAGCGATACCGAAATCCTCCTCCCTCCAAAGGCCATCGAACTGGCACTCACAATCCGCTGCCCATCGACGATGTCCAGATACACGCCTTCGTTCTCAATGGCCACCCCGGGGAAAGGCGTCCCCTCTTTCAAGCGGTATCGCGCGCGCTCGGCCCCACCCACGCGAAACTCCATTTCAAAGACTTCGATGTCGTGGTTCTTGCCGTCTCCAAACCAGCGTCGTTTCTTGCCTGCGTCGGCAAAGGCCGAGAATACGCGCTCTGGCGTCTGTGGATAGTTTTTCTCAATTGTGAAGGTGTTCGAAGTCATGCTCGGCTCTTTCCAATACTGAAGTGTGCGCTTCAGTATCTCCACTCCCGCGCATTCTGTCAAATAATAGGTGCATGCACGATCTCATGCTGGTGAACGACAGCATCCTTCCCACCTCGGCCCGCTCGCTTTCACCCGGTCAGGTCGGTGCCGTCAACGGTTGGGGCGTCTTCTCCACGCTTCGCGTCCACCGGGGAGTTCTCTTTGCTTGGGAGCGTCATTTCGCGCGCATGTCGCGCGATGCGCGTCTCCTGCACATTCCATTTCCCAGCGACGGCAACTGGATGCGCTCCGAGCTCCTTCGGCTCGTCGAAGCCAATCAAGCCACGGAGGCCACCCTACGCGTGATCGTCATGCGCAACAAAGGCGGCCTATGGGAGGGCGACGGCATCGTCCGTCCCGCCGATTTGATTGCCTTCACCACTGGACTGAAAGCCTGGGGCAGCAGCGTGCGTCTCGCCCTGCACCCTCAGGCCCGCCACGCCGCCAACCGCTATGCTGGCACCAAAGTCCTCAGTTGGAGCTTCAATCTCGCCATGTACGAGGACGCACAAGCCGCCGGATTCGACGAAGTTGTTCTGCTCAACGAACGCGGCGAGGTCAGTGAGCTCACCTCCGCCAACCTCTTCGCGATCTTTGGCAACGATGTCGTCACCCCGCCGCTCGCCTCGGGTTGTCTCCCTGGCATCACCCGCGCCTTGATTCTCGAAGAACTCGCTCTCCCGGGCCTGACCATTCGCGAAGCCGCCCTCGCCCCGGTCGACCTCGAGAACGCGGACGAGATCTTCATCACTTCCTCCACGCGGGATCTGCTCCCCGTCGCCGAGATCGACACCCTCAAGTTGCGGCAGGCTGGCCGTGGCGTCCTGCCCGCTCTTCAGCACGCATTCCAGCATCTGCTGTCTAGCTATTGCATCCGCTCGTAGCCCCGCCGGACATTCGCCGGAACCTCATACCGATTGAATTCCTCCGGTGCCACCCAACGCACCTCCAGGCTCTCCTCGCTTACTGTCAGACGAGTGTCCGTGGCCCGGAACCCTACCAGTACGTCATGGTGCAGGTGATAGGGTTCTACTTCGACGCCCCCCTTCACCTTCGCCGGGATACCGTGTACATCCGCTCCTATGACCTTCCCCGCGCTAACCTCCAACCCCGTCTCTTCTCTCACCTCCCGAGCCGCCGCAGCCTCCACATCGGCGTCTTCCAGCTCCACATGTCCCCCCGGCAGCAGCCAACGTTCCAATCTTCGGTGGAAAACCATCGCGATCGAGCGGCCGTCGGGATGCAAAACCAGCCCTGTCGCTGTAAGGTGCCCTGGCGAGTAAGTTTCCCGCGAAAACGGCTTTAAACAATGCCTCAGGAGCATCTCCACCAATTCAATACTCTTCTCGTCGCCTAAGGCGGCTATCCCCAGATCTGGTTGCTTCATAGTACTTTTACCCTAATGCTGTCGGAGCCTCAGGCCGATCATCCCTTCGGAGGGAAAGTCTAGGTTTCAGCCTCGACTTCCGGTAAGGTCAGGCCAATTTGGTCCGGAAAACCATTCCGGGCCTAATGGCGGGGCCTAATTTTGCTCCTAAGGGTTACCCGAGGACTAAGCCTAATACCTTAAGGTTAGACCTGAAGCGCACCTGAATTCGGACTGATTTCAGACCTACTGACTAGGATCTAGTTCTAGACCCCGTTATTCTAACGGTGGGCGATCCGTACCATATATGCGGTGTAACTACTGTAAAGGCAAAATCGGCTTCTGGCGTGGGCTCTCTGACAGAGAGTTCTGCAACGACGATCATCGTCGTCGCGGCCGGTCTGTAAACGCTCGTCTGGCGCGCGAAAGCATGATTTATGGTGACGAAGAGCTCTACGCTGTCGTCAACGGCCGAAAAAAGCCCCCAAAGCATTCCAAACTCCAAGCCCAAATCATCGTCGTCTTGTCGACTGTGATGATTGGCGTCCTCGCCTTCTCCGCCGCCACGGGTAGCACCGGCGCCAGTAGTATCCAACAGCGCACGATATCGCTCACCGGAGATCTCTCTCGCAGCAGCCCGATGCTCTCCCAAGCCACCGATTACATCAAGTCCATGCTCCCCAACTCTTCGCCGATGAAGATCCACGAAGATTTCCGCGCCGGGATCGGAGGCTGGATGGGCTCGCGCGGCGCGCAATGGTCAGTGGACGGGGGCACAATGAAGCCCACCGGGCTGCGTGTCTGGAAACCTTCGGTCTCGCTTTCCGATTACCGGATGGAATTTGAAGGTCAAATTGATCGCAGCGCCATGAGTTGGGCCTTCCGGGCGCCGGACCTGCGCAACTACTACGCCACCAAGATCGTCGTCAAGAAATCCGGCGGACTTCCCGTCGCCGATATCGTCCGTTACGCCGTGCTGAACGGAATCGAGCGCGACCGCCAGCGGCTACCGCTTCCCATCTCTGTCCGCGCCGACACGCTCTATCACGTACAGATGAGCATAAGAGGCAACCAGTTTGTAACCAAAGTCAATGGACAAGTGGTCGATACCTGGACCGACAATCGGCTAAAGCGGGGAGGGGTCGGCTTCTTCTCAGACAAGGGTGAAAGTGCGTCGATCCACTGGGTCGACGTACGCGAGGAGCGTGAAGGAATCTTCAATCGTCTGTTCGCCATGGGCTTCTTCGTCACCCCCGCCGCGCTCTACTCCTTGGAGTAATTTCGCACACCGCCCTAGCACCGAACAGCCGGTAACGGAGCCGCGCCACGATCCCGTAAACAAGATCACGCAGGCCGCGCGGGAATACTCGCAGCCACGCCAGCCAACTCCAAGGCCAATCGAGATACCCAAACACCCGCAGCGCGGCGTCGCTGGCCCTCCACACTTGCCCATTCTCGACAAACGCCATCGACTGGCCCTCTGGCTCGTTTAACAGCGCGATCCCTTCGGCGCTCTGCAACGGTACAAAACTTAGCCGCTCTGCGCGATCCCGCCTCATCGCAAAGCTGACAAAGCCGTCGCATAGATTGCAATTTCCGTCAAACAGAACATAGAGGCCAGCCATCGGTGGAGTTATCATAAAGCCTAGCGCGGTCGTGGCGAAATTGGCAGACGCACTAGACTTAGGATCTAGCGGGGCAACCCATCCGAGTTCAAGTCTCGGCGACCGCACCAACCTTACCTCAATGCTGATCGAATGCGACTGGCCGCTCTACGAGTCCACGCCGGACGCGATCGCGGTTCCGGTGAATCTGCACACTCACCGTTTGGATGCGCTGCACTCCCTGATCCAAGCCAACGATTTCACTCACGCCGTCGTATACGCCGATCGCGAGCACTTCGCCAACCTCCACTACCTCACCAGTTTCGATCCGCGATTTGAGGAAGCCCTACTCATTCTTAGCCCAAGTCGGGCACCCCTGATTCTGGTTGGCAACGAGTGCCTCGCCTACCTGCCAATCAGTCCCTTAAAGCTTCAAAGCGAGGTCTACCAACCCTTCTCGCTCGAAGATCAGCCGCGCGACACGTCCCGCACGCTGGAGGATATTCTAAAGAGCTTCGGCATCGGCAAAGGCGCCCGCATCGCAGCCGTCGGCTGGAAGTCCTACGGCGACCCTCGCCGCTCCGACATCCCCAGCTACATCGTCGACACCCTGCGCGATCTGGCGGGCCCCGGTGCCGTCGAGAATACAACCCATTGGCTAACGAGCGCGCGTACGGTGGCTCACCCCTACGACATCGCCATCTTTGAGCGGAACAATGTCAAGGCTTCCGACGCCATGCGCCGCCTGCAATTCGCGCTGCGCCCTGGCATCACCGATCACGAACTGCTGGCCCAAGCGGTGCACTACGACGGCACCCCTTTGAGCTGCCATATGAGCTGCAAGACCGGCCCCCGCCGCATCAGCCTTGCCAGTCCGTCCGGTAATGTCATCGAGCGAGGCAACACCTGGTCGGCCAACATCGCTTACTGGGGTGCCAACATCTGCCGGGCCAACTGGGTCGCGCGCGACGAGCGTGACCTCCCCGCCCCGGCCCGCGACTATCTCGACGTCTTCGCCGCGCCGTATTTTAAAGCGATGGCGGCATGGCTGGAAACCCTTCGCCCCGGCGCAAGCTGCTCGTCGATTTACGAGGCGATCCATGCCGCCCTCCCGCAAAGCGTCTTCCACGTCCAACTGAACCCCGGCCACTATATTGCTTATGATGAGTGGCCCGGCTCACCATTCTACGCGGGGTCCACGGTCAAGCTTGCCAGTGGCACGGTGCTCCAATCGGACGTGATCCCCGGTCACCCCACCTACTTCTCAACCCGAATGGAAGACGGCTACGCGATCCTGGACGCGACGGACTGGAGCGCCTTCGGCCAAAGCTACCCCAATGCGGCCCACCGCATCGAACAGCGCCAGGCCTTCCTGCGGGATACCCTCGGCATCGAGATCGACGAAACTTTGAAGCCGTTATCCAACACCGCCGGCATTCTCGCCCCCTGGGCGCTGTCGCCGCGCAGTATTCTAGCCATGCGCTAAATTAGAGACGCGGAGCAGGCAACTCTTTGGACACCGGAAATTCTGGTCAAGGCTGTAAATCTAGCGCAAAAAAGTGTCTCTCGGACCTGCGGCGGAACTTTGCGTTTCAGCCTTAGCGGCACTTATGGATTACGCCGCCGCCCCCGATGTGGCCCCGCTCAACCGCAGTTTGGCCGAATTCGTGGAGTTAGTGCCTCCAGCCCCAAACGCGTTACCGTCAAAATGCTTGCTTGGGCTGACCTAGTGTTGGTGATGAAGCGGAAACACGCCGCGCGCCTCCGCAAGCAGTTTCCGTATCTCAATGAGTGGCCCGAAGTCCACTGCCTCGACATTCCGGACGAATTTCAATTCATGGACCAGGAACTGATTGACCTCATCCGCACCAAGGTCGAACCTATGATCTCCTAAAAGGATGGTCTCGATTCTACTCCTCGCCCTCGCCGCAAACACCGATCCCGTCGCTCTCCTCGCCGACGTCGTGCTCGCGGAGAAGGCCCAGGACGCACTCCGCCAGTCCTACGTCTATCAGGAGCGCCAGCGCAATTGGAAGCTCGATGGCAAGGGCAATAAGGCCAGCGAGTCCCCATGGCGAGATCGTGTCTTTGAACACATCTTCATTGAAGGCCAACCC
>JANXUM010000501.1 GCA_025356215.1 Bryobacter sp.
CCGCGCGCCTGGGCCAGGGCCGCGCCCTACGACCCCTACGATGTTCTCCGTGGCCGCTATGTGCAACTGCGCGTGACGGCCGCAGTCGAGCCAGGCACTCCACTCGGCGGTCTCTCCGGCCAAGGCCGCCTCTTCGTCCAAGGCGGTCGCCTTCATCTGGCGCCCGCCGAATGCTGCGTAGGCTTCTCCGCGGGCAGCGCGAGCCGGAACGAGATCACAATCAGCCAGCCGGTACGTTTCTACATCCCCGAGAACATTCCAGACCCCAGCCGCTTGGAACCCGGCGACGAGTTATGGGTGGAAGTGACCGTGCCGCCGGACGCTGCCCCAAGACCCCTTCAGATGGCGCGCAAGAAGAAGGATGGAAGCTGGATTCCCTTGCGCCTCGACCCCGGCGAAACCACCGGCGCAACCAGCGGCGCGGGTACAAAATAGTCCACCGCCAGCGACACCGGAAACACCAGACACACCACCGCAAAGCACACGATCACCGCTTGGCCCAGGATCGAATACCGTTGCATCTGCGGAAACAGAGACAGAAATAGATAGAACAGCAGCGTGTGCCAGGCAAACACCGGCAGCGAATGCTGCCCCATCGCGATAAACACCCGGCCTTGGCGGCTCAGCCGGGTCAAAAGTTCCGGCACCAGCCACATAAAGCTCACCCAGAGAAACAGGTTGAGCAGCACCAGCGGCCCCATCGTCGACTTCTCAATCCACCAAGCAGGAATCGCATCCGAGAACGCCCGCAACGAAAACACTTCCGCGTGGCGCAGCATGAACAACGCAACCATGCAACCGAACAAAGCCAGGTTCAGCGATTTCGTCTCTTTCGGGCGCTCAAAGGGTTGTGTGAACTGGCGGAAGCCCAGATACAGCGCGCTGACGAAGAGAAACTGCCATGAAGCCACGTCAAAAATGCCGACAAAGGGCGGTAGCGGAAGCGAGTACCCCGCCTGCGCCATCATCCAGATCGCGCCGCTGACGCCAAGCACCCGCCGCGCGCACCCGGACTGGAACAAGCGCAACAGGCTGGGCGCAAGCAATATGAAAAACACGTACATCGGCAGAACATCCAGCAGCGGCGCGCTGGGCAGAAAAAGGGCGTCGGCAAGGAACGCGTGCCAGGGTTTAGAGACGACCAACTCGATTTCGCGGCCAAGCTGCGTAGCAACTTCGGGCGACAGCATCGTCAGAATGATCGTGGCCGCCGACATCGCCAAATGCACCAGATAGATCGATGCAGCGCGCCGCCAAAGCTTGGCGAAGACCAGGAAGCGGTCGGCGTTTGCCAGATATCGCGAATAGACCTTGCCCGTCACATAGCCGGATAGAAAAACAAAGACCGTGGCGGCGCAAAAGAACCCAAACGGCCGGTAAGTAAAAACGGTCAGCCAATGGTTGCGAACGTGATCGACCATCATCAGCGGCAAGCAAAACCCGCGCACAAAATCGATCGTGAGATCGCGTGCGCAGGCCGGTTGCGGCGAACTGGCGGGCGCAAGTGCTGTGGCAGACGCTTGCATGGCTTCATAAGGGTGATCGACATTTGTAATGCACTTTCGGGATAGATGGATCTACCCAGTTGCCATCTAAGACTTACCTACCGAGAACCGGGGTGAGGCTCTAAGGGATGGGGACTTTGGTACTAAGGCGAACTCGCCCACTGATTCCCAAACTGATCGTAGCCGAAGCTCATGCTCCAACTCGTCGATCCCGAAGTCTCCGTAATCTGCGTCAACAGGTTCACGCCATCTGCTCTCAACCGTTCGCCATCCTCCACAATTTCGTTTTGCGTCCAGTCGTAAGCACATACTTTCCATCCGAAGTAAATTGGATCATCTTGCGGTCAACGTAGGTCGCCATCGGGTTCTGAGAGTGAGCGACCCTGTCATTTTGCAGGCGACGAACGACTCTACCGCTGTCCACGGCGTGCAAGTCTACTTCTAAGTCGTACTCCTCGAAGGCAGCTCGCGTCCGGACTTGGACCCCGACCGCAGCCATTGCGCCATCTGCCGACATCGACACCAAATCAAAACTCCGAACTGGGAACACAGTCAATTCCTGACCGTTCTCGGTGTCGAGCACAACTGCTTTAGCCTTTCTGTCCTTCAAATTGAAGTTTGGTTCAATGAGCAGTACGCCAAGCCGACGTCCGTCAGCAGACAAGCTGACGCTGCTTATGGCCCACGCGCGCGATCCAACGTTTTTCATCCATTGGATTCCAAAGTCTTTGCAATTCCGTAACGCAACATCATCGCCGATGGGTTGTGCTAGGACCTGCCGATCCGCAGAATAAGTGTGGCCGGCTGCCGAGCGGTATCGGTTTGCCGCCCCTTCAGGAATATATGATGCCGAAAATAAGATCGACCCATCTAGCCGCCGCATATCCCATCTGGCTTCCTTCGCTGGTCGCTGCCGCCCTTCGGGCACCGCCATAATCCCGCGGTCAGCGGCGACCAGGACGTCGAAAAACGGTGAGTCTTCTCCATCGGGCCGCTCTCGGTACAAACTATGATGAAGGTCAACGACATATTGCTGCGGGCGGCTCGTTTTCGTGGCAGCGCCATACATCCAAACTATCGTCGAGTCAGGCGAGAAGGTCGCTTTGGTCGGAATTGTGTTCATTTCCAGCTTATAAATGGCAGATAAATCCTCAAGTCGGATGAACTCCAGACTGACGGCACTTGGGCGAGTGTCCCACATGGCCTTCCAGCCAGAAGTGGTCAGCCGAGCGCTGAGTGTATACGGGGCTCCCTTGGCGAGGCTCAGAAATTTCCCATCGGGAGATAACCCAAGCAGATGAGACTCAGCCCATTCATGCATCGGGGCTTGCTCGGCTGTCAGCGCATTCGCCGAACTTGCGCCGCCTATAAGAACGCCAACTAAATCCCTTCTTGTCATTTTGCAGCTTCCTTACTTCTACTTATTACAGTTGTGGCCGAGTGCCACATCGCGGCCTCTTCGTCCGTCCATCACGACAAAGGGATCGGTTCTTGAGCCAAGACCATTGCTAGCGACTTCGGCGATGTGGCCCAGAACTCCCAACCAACTGGCTGGGTTATATTAATCAACATCAATCTCAAGCCTGCCCCCCTCAACGGTGGAATTGATTTGCATCGAGAACTGCGAGACCTTCTGCCGATAGTTCAAAGTGAAGTTTGGATGCGCGGGCCCGACAAATGGGCTGGCTTGATTTGAGTCGACCACTCCCTTCCCAAAGCTAAACCGGAGGACCGTGGAGGACACGGTAGGACCCGATAGCGACATTACCAGTGCCCATAATCATTGTTGTATCATAGCGGTCGACAACTTGCACCTTTAGACGATCATACGTAACAACCTCCAACTCATCGGTGTCGATGATGTCTACCACCCTTACTTGACATGTCTCGAAAGAAACATCCTGCACCCGTCCGTCATCGAAAAAGATGGCTGCAGGCCCTTCCGTTCCACTTCCGGTTGACCTCACTCCTAGCCAAAGATCAAGATTCCCAAACAACCACACAGAAAAGTGATCATCAAAAGTGCAGCCAAGCTTGTGAATTAGATAGTGCTTAACCAAAGAACGCTGAATGTGGTGGAATTCGTAGATTCCCTCGTAAGGGAGCTCTTGCTTACTTGGCAAAAAATGCCCATTCCATATTGAGACCATAAGATCTCGAAATTTGAGGATCTCTTCAGTGACATCTTCCATATCAGTAGATTCCATCAATAGGGCGATATTCTGGACCAGGGTTGTCGGCGCGACCCGGCAGTCCGAGTGTACCCCAGCGTCTCGGTGCTCACCCGCCCAGCCGCATTGTACGAATAAGTCTCTTCAAAACCGATCACGCCGCCCCCCGAGCCGCTGGCCGGTGCGGCGCAAGCCACAACTTGATTCGATCCGTTCACCGTATAATTCCACATTATGCGCGTCAATCTGCCCGTATTATAGCCACCGTACTCGTCGTAAGTGTAGTCCACCCGCTGCCACCGATCCTCGACCGAGGTCGCCGCCGTCACCCGCCGCGTCTGCGCCACGCGATCATAGGAATCACTTAATTCCGGGTCAAAGTCAAGATCAGGGCTCTTGCCGAATGAACGTTTTGTGGTGCGGAAAATTGAAGATGTCGAATCTGATTGCAAGGTGCGGCTTCAAGGCCAAGTTCAATGCCGCAAGTCCGCGTTTAACTCGGAGCAATCACTACGAGATAGTCCATCAAGCTGAGGCTTCCGCTGGAGATTAGTCCCACTTAAAAAGTAGCATTCCTTGACGGACAATAAAATATAGTCATCAGAATTGCAAGCCCCGCCTTCAGTGTTTGAAACGAAAGCATAGTATTCTCCAAAATCGAACGGCGCGTAATAACGCATTCGGCAAGCAGAAGTCACCGTTGCAGACTTACGGAGCTGCTCGTCGATAGAGTTCGAAATGCGTTTTAGGACTAACTTTCGGGAGTTAATGTCGATATGGGATCGTACCCTAGCCACCAACGGTGCTGGTGCAGCCACCAAGAGCTCGCGCCGTGAGGAGTCATATAAATCCCCCGATACTCGATGAATAAAATAAGAACTCTTCTTGCCAAGTTTCCCTTCACCCAGAACTGCCACCCAAAGTCCACTCGGCTTAACTTTCGAGATAGACACTCGTGTTGGCCTCTCAAAGCCACTGTTTTCGGGCAAACCCGAGAAGACTCGCGCTGCCTGAGTATTTGTCAGTAAGAATTGAGAAAGCGCCTCGATCGGTCGTACGGGCATCGCGTTATGTGTGATGAGCGGGAGGGTCTCGTCCACACCATCAAATAAATCCCCCGATTCGAGGTTCAGCACAACGGTCCTGTAACGCAAGGAGATGGATTCAAAATTACAGCGATTCACGAGTCCAAAATATACAAGGTCAGCACGGATTAGTGGGCGATTGATCGAGGGACATCTTGCTAATTGTACGAACGTCTTCCAAATAGAAGTCCGCATGAGTTCCGAGTGTAGCCGACGTTCAATAGAGGTCAAGTCATCGTTTGCCGAAGATACAGACAGACAACCTATCAGCATCAGAGCCATACAGATCAGCCTCTTGGTCAAACGATTCACTTTGCACCGTCGCAATCTTTCAGCTTGGCTATTCGATTTCCTCGATTCACACCGTCATACCGGGCATGATTAGAGCAGAGCCCTTCGACACTCCGCCGGCTCCGCAGAGGCCCGATCAGCCCTTGCGCGGCGGGACCAGAATGGGTTCTACTAATGCTCACCGGGCT
>JANXUM010000535.1 GCA_025356215.1 Bryobacter sp.
TGCGCGGCGATGTTAAAACCCGCTAGCGTGCGAATGACGGCCTGTTCGATGGCCCGCACATAGGCCCGCACATCTTTGTTCCACTCAGTCAAGTCAAAAATAGGATAGCCGACTAATTGCCCCGGACCGTGGTAAGTTACATCGCCACCCCGGTTGGCTTCGTGAATTGTAACTCCCAGCGTCGCCAGCATCTCGTGGCTAGCCAATATATTTGCCTCGCTCGCGTTCCGGCCCAGCGTCAAAACGTGAGGATGCTCGACAAACAGCAACGTATCGGGCACCAGGCTCGCCTTACGCCGTTCGACAAGATCCTGCTGGATCGACCAAGCCTTTTCCCAAGAAAGTAGGCCAAGGTCGACCACTTCCAAGTTAGGCATTGATCGCCATTCCGTGGACAGCGTTAAAGGCCTCGCCCACGGCCTCGTATAGCGTGGGATGCGCGTGGATGGTGTTCATCATCGTCTCTACCGTTGCCTCGGCCTCCATTGCCGTGACGGCTTCGGCGATCAGTTCATAGCCGTGATGCCCAATGATGTGTACGCCCAAAATCTCGCCAAAGGTCTCATCCGCCACCACTTTGACAAACCCGTCGTGGTGCCCGCTGATGGAGGCCTTGGAGTTGGCCGCAAACGGGAACTTGCCCACCTTCACCTTATGCCCTGCGGCGCGCGCCTGCGTCTCGGTCAAGCCCACGCTGCCGATGCCCGGGTCGGTGTAAGTGGCGCCCGGAATCCGGTTGCGCCGGATCGGCTGCGGGTCCGCCCCGGCGATGTGGGCGATGGCGATCATCCCCTCGGCCGTGGCCACGTGCGCCAACTGCGGCGTCCCGGCGACAACGTCGCCGATCGCATAAACATTAGGCTCCGCCGTCATTTGGAACCCATTCACCTTGATAAACCCGCGATCCACTTCGGCCTTGATGTTTTCAAGCCCAATGCTCTCGGTGTTCGGCTTGCGGCCCACGGCGATCAGCAGGCTCTCCACTTCAACTTGCTCCACCTTGCCGTTGGCCAGCGTGGCGCTAAAGTGCACGCTATCCGGCCCCGCGACGATGTTCTCCACCTTCGCGCCCGTCTCAATGCGAATCCCAATCTTCTTGAAGGCGCGCTCAAGCTCCTTGGAAACTTCCTCGTCTTCTACCGGCACCATCCGCGGCATCATTTCGAATATCGTCACCTCGCTGCCAAAGCGGCGGAAGATGCTGGCGAACTCTGCGCCCACCGCGCCAGCGCCAATAATGCCCAGAGACTTGGGCACGCTCTGTAACTCAAGGATCTCGATATTGGTCAGAATCTGCGGCGACTGCGCCTGCAGGTTGGGGATCATCCGGGCTTCCGAGCCCGTCGCGATCACGACGTTCTTCGTCTCGATAATTTGCGTCTGGCCATTGTTGGAGACCTCGACCCTCCCGCCGCCCAACAGCTTGCCGTATCCGGCAATGACGTCGACCTTGTTCTTCTTCATGAGGAACTCGACGCCCTTGGCGTGTTTGGAGACAATCTTGGCCTTGCGGTCAATCACGTTGGGAAAATGCAGCACCGGGGATTGGCACGAAATGCCCTCCTCCTCCGGGTGCATGAAGTAATCCCAAACGCTGGCGCTATGCAGCAGGGCCTTCGTGGGCACGCAGCCCACATGAAGGCAGGTGCCTCCCAGCTTGGGCGATTTTTCTATGATGGCGGTCTTAAGACCGTATTGGCCGGCTCGGACGGCGGCGGAGTAGCCGCCGGGGCCACTGCCGATGATGACAACGTCGTAGGACATGGGGCACCCTTAGTGTATCAAGCGCGCTGCACAAGGGCTGTGGAACCAAAATTGCACGGCCTCCGTCGAGGACAATGGAAACTAAGCATATGAAGCGTCAATTGTTGGCGATGATCTTTTCAGCGGCACTCCTCGCGCAAGGCCCCAACGCGTCCTACCCCGTGCGCGCGGTCATCGTCAAGGGCAACAAAATCTTGAAGGCCGAGCAAGTCGTGGCCTTCGGCGGAATCCTGGCCGGCGCGACGGTCAAGCCCGCCGAGATGGAGGCGGCGATGCAAAAGCTGCTCACCTGTGGCTATTTCGACAAAGTCGCCTACCGCTATGAGCCGCGCGACCAAGGCTACGCCTTTGAGTGGGACGTCACCGAAGTCACCGTCTTCTACCCCGTCGCCTTCGAGGACATCCCCGTCAAGCCCGAGCAAGCCAAGGCGATCCTCAAAAAGCTCGATCCGCTCTTTGGCGACAAGATCCCCGCCACCCAGGAGGTGCTGGCCCGTTATGAGATGGAACTCAATCGCGCTCTCAATGTCACCGCCGTCGAGGATCGCATCCGTGGCGCCCTCGCCTCCGATGACAAGGGCAACCTGGTGGCCGTCTTCCGCCCCAAGCGCGTGCTCCCGACTATTTTTACTGTCGACTTCACCGGCAACAAACTGCTGCCATCCGAGGATCTGCGCCCGCCCGTCTCCAGCGCCGCCGTCGGCATCGTCTATCGCGAACCCGAGTTCCGCGACATTCTCGACATCAAGATCCGGCCCTTGTACGAAGCGCGCGGCCGCCTCAAAGTCGAGTTCCCCGAGATTCTCGTCATTCCCGCAAAAGAGGTTAATGGCGTTGGCGTCAATGGCGTCGAGGTGAAGGTGAAAGTCGTCGAAGGCGAAGAGTACGCCCTCGGCGAAATCCGCATTCAGGAAGTGGACGGCCGCACCGACGACTGGCTCCGCATCGGTGCCTTCCGTCAGGGCGTCACTGCCAACATGGGCGAAGTGGATGAGGGCCGCCGCAAAATGGAGGCCGCTATCAAGCGCAATGGCTACCTGGATGCCAAGGTCACCGGCAAGCGCACGATCAACGAAGAGCGCAAGGCTGTCGACATGGATTTCTCTATGCAAGCCGGTGAGCGTTACACCTTCGATCGCCTGGACATCAAAGGGCTGGACCTGATCTCGGAGCCCGAAGTGCGCAAGATGTGGGGGGCCAAAAAGGGCGCGCCTTTCAATCCAGAGTATCCAGACTTCTTCCTCCAGAAGCTGAGAGAAGACGGTGTCTTTGACAACCTCGGCGACACCAAGAGCATCGCGATTATCGATCGCGAGAACCATAGCGTGGCCGTAACGCTGACCTTCAAAGGTGCCCCGCCCGTCGATCCCAAGAAAGACCGCAAGCGTCCCAGCCCGCCGCTCTAACAAATCGCTCTAACAAATTGCTGCGGCGGTCCGATAAGCTCAAGTGGAGATGCCGACCCCATCGCGCTGGATCGTGACGCTGTTGCTGTCTCTTATCGCCAGCGCTGTGGCCTTCTGGTTTGGTCCTCGACGCCAACTTCCGCGCACGATCACCGTCGGCTACGGCACCTTCCCGCCCTATTTAAACGAAACGCCCAACGGCCAGCCCATCGGTTTTGCGGTTGACGCTTTTACCGAGGCCGCCCGCCGCCGCGGAGTCCAACTCGTCTGGATTGGCGTCCAACGCAATGCCGAAGCCGCGCTCGCCGACGGGCGCGTCACTCTCTACCCCCTGCTTGCCAGAACACCCGAGCGCTTGGCAAAGTTCGCCATCACCGATCCGTGGTGGGAGAACGCGACGGCCTTCGTCAGCAATGCGTCCAATCCCGTTCGCACCAGCCGGGACCTCGATGGCGAGACGATGGCCGTGATGGAGCGCACCTTTAGCGCCACGCTGGCGCGCCAGTTTTTCCCCAACGCTATGCCCCTTGAGACTCCGCAAAGCGAAAAAATCCTCGACCCCCTATGCGACGGTCGGGCCAAAGCCGCACTTGTGGAAATGCGCAACATGAGCGTCTGGTTGGCGCGCGCCAACCGTCCCTGCCCCGGTTTCAGCTTTCACGTTCAACCCTTTGACGAACTGGTGCTGCCATACGGCGTGGCTGCGCGCAAAGACAATGCCTGGATGGCCGAAGAATTCCAAAGCACGCTGCTCGATATGGCCATCGACGGCTCGCTCAGCCGCATCGGCCAACACTGGAATGTCATCGCCACCAATCAGATCGGCATGTTTCGAGACTTGATCCGCGTCAAAAATCAACGACTCTGGCTGGCCCTCGCGCTCGTGGCCCTCGCCGCCGCCATGGCCGCTTTCGCCTTGCTCTACTACCGGATGATGACCGCCCGGCGCGCCGCCCTTGCCGCCGCCGCCATGCAATCGCAGTTCCTGGCCAACGTTAGCCACGAGATCCGCACTCCCCTCAACGGCATTCTCGGCATGGCCGACCTTTTGCGCGATACCCAGATGCAACCCGCTCAGCGGGAATTCACCGATGCCATCGCCTCCAGCGGCCAAGTTCTCCTGGCCTTGATTAACGACTTTCTCGATTTAGCCAAGATCGAATCCGGCAAGCTTGAGCTCGAGAAGATCCCCTACTCGCCGCTGCACCTGGCCGAGCAAGTCGTCCGGCTCTTCCACCCCCGCGCGCATGAGATCGGACTTTCCATCGGTGCCCATGTAGACCCTTCGATTTCTGAGACAGTCCTCGGCGATCCAACCCGTGTTCAGCAAGTGCTATTCAATCTCGTCGGCAACGCGCTCAAATTCACCGCCCAGGGAGAAGTGTGGATCGAAGTGGAACTGATCGCTCCGGGCCTTCTGCGCTTCTCCGTCACAGACACCGGCAGCGGTGTTCCGCAGGCTGCCCGCGCTCACCTATTTGAGCGTTTCACCCAGGCCGACGCCTCCACCACCCGCAAGTACGGCGGCACCGGCCTGGGCCTGGCCATCTGCCGCGATTTGGTCACACTGATGGGAGGCGACATCGGTTGCGATCCTCGCACGGGCGGCGGCAGCCGCTTCTGGTTCACAATTGGCATCGACCCGATCCAACCCGCGCACGCCACCGCCCTCGGACGCCGCGTGGCCTTGGCCATCGAGGACCCTTGCGGTCGCCGCCTCATTACGCGTCTGGCTGCGGAGTACGGCTGTCCCATCGTCGCCCCAGGCGAGTCGGCGGATCTCACCCTCGGTCCTGATAACCTATCCCTCCCCATTCGCCAAAGCCGCGTTCTCGCCCTCCTCCTGGCCCAAACCCGCGCCGCCCCGCCCTCCGCCACGGCGGCCTCTCCCGCCCACCTCGGTCTGCGCGTCCTCGTAGCCGAGGATAACGCCGTCAACCAGCGCGTTGCCTTGCACTATCTCGGCAAACTGGGCTGCCAGGCGACTTTGGTCGCAAACGGCGAGCTCGCCGTTGCCGCCGCCCTCGACGCCGACTTCGACGCCATCATGATGGATTATCAGATGCCGGTCATGGACGGCCTCGAGGCCGCCCGCAAGATCCGTGCCGCTGGCGGCCAGCGGGGTGCCGTTCCCATCGTCGCCGTCACCGCTGGTGTCCTCGCCATCGACCGGGAAAAAATCCGCGCCGCCGGAATGGACGATTTATTGCCCAAACCCTACTCTCTGGATGCCCTGCGTGCCGCCCTGGAGGCGGTTAGCCCCCCCGGGCGTGGTATTTTACAGAGGTAGTGTCCTCGTTTCAAATTCAACTTCAGCAGTACGAGGGCCCGCTGGACCTCCTGCTCGATCTGATCCGCAAACACCAGATCGACATCTACGACATCCCCATCGCCAAAATCACTTCCCAGTATTTGGCTTACATGCAAGAAGCCATGGCGATGGATATCGAGCTCAGTTCGGAATTCGTGTATATGGCGGCCACCTTGATCCACATCAAGAGCAAGCTGCTGTTGCCGCGCGACCCCGAGCTCGAAAAATTGATGCCCGAGGAGGACCCCCGGCAGGAACTAGTCGATCGGCTTCTCGAACATGAGCGCTTCAAAGGCGCCGCCCAGATGCTCGAGCAAAAACGCCAAATTGAAGAAGCCATCTGGACCAATCCCCAAGTCGACCGCCTGATGGGCGCTGAAGTCGATCCTGGCCTCTCGGTCACCCTTTTTGACCTGGTCAAAACGCTCGAAGCCGTTATGGAGCGGGCTAAAAACCGGCCCATTTACGAGGTTACCGGCGAAGAAGTCACCGTCCCCGAGATGATCCAGCAGTTGCGTAGCATCTTCGATCGTGTCGAGACCGGCCGACGCTTTAGTGCCCGCGAGCTGTTCGAAAACCAGAAGAGCCGCCGCGCGATGATTTGCCTGTTTCTAGCCATCCTCGAGCTGGTCAAGCGTCAGGCGCTCGACCTGGCACAAGACGAAATTTTCGGCGAAATCGTTCTGGCCCGCGGCCAAGGCTTCGCCGAGGCCTTCCCGGCCGAAGCCGACCTCACTGCCGAACTCACCGCCGTCGAGCAAGAATACAAATAAGAACATAACGAAGAAGAGATGGAAGAACTCAACCCTGTAGTCGAAGCAGTCCAAGCGGTGCCGATGGAAGACGCCCCCATGGACGCAGAACAATTTGTCGAAGAGACCCGCACGATCAGCGAAGAGGACCAACTCAAGCCGATGATCGCATCGATCCTCTATGTGACTGAAGGCCCCATGACCGTGGCTGACATTGCCAAAGGCCTCGGCCGCGAGCAAGAGCTCGTGGAGCGTCTGATCGCCGAGCTCATCGCATTTTACGAGCAGCCCGAGCACGGCTTCCAAATCCATTCCAAAGCCGGCGGCTATTACTTCGGCACCAAGCCCGAGTACGATGAAGCCCTGCGTCAGTTCTTCCATAGCCAAAAGCAGCCGCTGAAGCTGTCGCAAGCCGCGGTGGAAACCCTCTGCATCATCGCCTACAAGCAGCCGGTGACGGCGCCCGAAATCGCCCAAATCCGCGGGACTCAGGGCGTCGGCAGCCTTAAGCCGCTGCTCGATCGTAAGCTGATCACCACGGCTGGCCGCAAGGACGTCGTCGGCAAGCCGGTGCTCTACAAAACGACACCCGAGTTCTTGCTGCAATTCGGGCTCAAAGACCTCAAAGAGCTGCCTACCCTCAAAGAATTCGAAGAACTCCGGCGCCTCGCCATGGACGACGACCTGGAGCCCGTGGCCGAAGCCAAGGGTCCTCAGGCCGCTCCCGACGAAGCCGCCGCCGAACCAAAAGTTGAAAGCGCGGAGAGCGCCTGATCGGACGGAAAACCATTGGCTGAAGAGAGACTGCAAAAGATCCTCGCCCAGGCCGGCATTGCCAGCCGGCGTAAATCCGAGGAATACATCCTCGAAGGGCGCGTCAAAGTAAACGGCACCATCGTCACCACCCTCGGCACCAAAGCCGACCTGAATGTCGACCACATCAAAGTCGACGGCAAGTTGATCCACAAGCCTGAGCGCATGCTCTACCTGGCGATGAACAAGCCGCACGAAGTGATGACCACGATGAGCGACCCCCAACGCCGCAAAACCGTGGCCGATCTCCTGCGCGGTGCCAAAGAGCGCGTTTATCCCGTCGGCCGCCTCGACTATCACAGCGAAGGCCTGCTGCTGTTCACCAACGATGGCGAATTTGCCAACCGTGTCATGAGCAAGCGCAACAACATCGTCAAAACTTACGTGGTCAAGGCGACTGGCGCGCTGGACGAAAAGCAGATGGAGACCTTCCGCAACGGTGTCCCGCTCCACGGCAAAAAGACCAAGCCCGCCGGGCTCAAGGTTCTAAACCGCGCCGAGAACCCCTGGTACGAAGTCCAACTGACAGAAGGCCGCCAAAACCAGATCCGCATGATGTTCAAGCACTTCGGGTTCCTGGTCGAAAAGCTTAAGCGAGTCAAGATCGGCTTCCTGGAACTCGCCACGCTCAAACCCGGCCAAATGCGCCACCTCACTCCGCAAGAAGTCTCAAAATTCAAAAAACTGCTCAAAATGGACGAGGATGTCGAAGCGGACGATTAAACAAATCCTGGGCGAAGCTAAGACAATCGCCGTCGTCGGGCTCTCCTCCGACCCTCAAAGGCCGAGCCACGGCATCGCCCAAGCGCTGCAATCCCGTGGTTACCGCGTCATCCCGGTCAACCCGCGCGAGACCGAAGTGCTAGGCGAAAAAGCCTACGCAACGCTCAAAGAAGTTCCAGTGCCGGTGGACATCGTCAACGTCTTCCGCCGTGCCGATCAAACTCCCGCCATCGCCGAAGAGGCGGTAGCGATCGGAGCCAAAGCCCTCTGGCTGCAGACCGGCATCGTAAATGAAGAGGCGGTGCAAATCGCCGAATCGGGCGGCCTCGACGCGATCATCGACCGCTGCATCATGGTCGAGCTCAGCAAGCTGTCCAATCAGCGCTAGAGCAAAAGGTACTACCAGACCTGGACTGCCGCGCGCGCCGGGCGCTCAATCTCCAGCCCCATCCGCCATCGACGCTAACATCGGTCTATGATCGCCACCCGCGCATCAATCCGCTCCGATCTTGAATCCTTGGGGGTCCAACCCGGCGACCTCCTCATGGTGCACGCAAGCGTTCGCTCTCTTGGCAACGTCATCGGCGGAGTCAACGTCATCGTCCACGCCTTGTTCGACGCGATTGGACCGCGCGGGACCCTTGCCGCCTACCTCGACTTTGAGCCCTTCTACGAAGAAACGGACGAGCTTGACGAACCCAACGTCCCCGTCTTTGACAAGCGCATCG
>JANXUM010000450.1 GCA_025356215.1 Bryobacter sp.
GGCGTATTTGGCGGAGCATGGGCAGCGAAGCGGGAAGCAGTGGTTGAACTGAGAAGCCGAATTCGCAATCTCTATTGACAATGGGGTGTTGATGGCCCTATACTTGATCTAGATGAAGAAAATCTGGCAGCAAGTCTTGACGGCGCTCCTGAGATGGAGCGAAGGGCTGGCTGTTTAGAGCCTTCTAGTTTTCCTTTCGATCAAAAACTCACTCAAAAGCTAACGCGAGCCCGCCGGGATGGCGGGCTTACTTTTTTCGCGGGGTGCGAAAGGATTGGACGCCCAAGATGATGAACAGGACGATGTAGATCACCAACAAGAGGGCCATGATTCCGCCGAGGATTCGATAGGAATTGCCAGCAGACGAATCGGTGGCTGTCATGAGCGCGAAGAGCAGGGAAAACGTCATCAGGAACAGGCGCAGGAACCAGAATGCGAGCATGAGGATTTTGAAGGGAAGGGAGGGGCCCGTGGGGAGGGCACGACCTTCGATGGCGGCGCGCCAGCTTCGGGCGGTTGCCAGGGCTTCAAACCGAGTGGACGCACCGGCACCGCGCGGCATGAACGAGAGGAAGTAGGATTTGCCAGCCACGGTGGCCTCAAACGCCGCGCTGAAGCTATACCAGTGCCAGACGATTTTGTCGATGGCGGCGAGGGGAAGATCGAAGGCGACGCCCTGGGCGGTAGAGAAGCGGAGTTGGCCGCCAGAGAGCGTTAGGGTGCCGGTGTCGGCTTTGAAACCTTTCCCGCATTCGACTTGAGCCGAGAGTTCGGGCGGAGTCATGAGAATGGTGCGCCCGGAGGGACTCGAACCCCCGACCCTTTGCTTCGAAGGCAAATGCTCTATCCATCTGAGCTACAGGCGCGCGTTGAACCACTATACCGGAATGGGGGCGGGGGAGGGAGCCCTGGGTGAGGGAGTGTGTTGCCGGAAGAAAATTAAGCAGCGCCGGGATGGATTCCCGTCACAGCCCCAACGATCGGCTGGCGTAGAGTTCGGGCCAACGGAGAGCGTCGATTCCGTCCGCCTTATTTGGTGGCACTCGTTTGAACGGGCTCCCATGGCGGTTTCGGTTGTTCAACACTGCGTGGGCCGAAGGAAACATGCCTCCGCTTGCTCTCTGCTTCCAGTCGTTTGTAGTCCGCAAAGATTGCGTCGATATCGTAGTTGAACTGGGCCGCGTGTTCTTCGCGTATTTGCCGAATCTCTTCCACGACGTGGTCTTCCATAACTTCAGTCTCCCATTAACTGCTCTGGAGTGCAGAGGGTAGGCATCCGGTAGCCGAGTTCCAGGCAGACGGCATCGAGCCGCCCGACAACTTCGGCGTTTGCGATGTGCTTGCAGTTCCAGGTCATTAGGAAGTCCATACCTTGGGAGGTGGCAACAGCAATGTGGAAGGCGTCTTCAAGAGCCTTTCTCGGAATCGACCCGCGATCCACAAAAATGCGGGCCAACGCGCGGGCTTCGTCATCCAGCGTAAGGACGTCGATCCCATCCAACTCGGCAAACCGCTTTGCCGCGGCAGATTGGTCGCCAGTCCAGGATATTGCCAAGCTCCATCTCGTCACCGCGCAACGCGACGCACAACAGTTCCGCGTCCAGATCGGCCTGGCCGGGGGCTGCGAGCGAAGCGCCCGCCTGCTCCCTGGAAAGAGGCCGGGGCGGGTAAGGGATTGTGGACGCAAGAAGGCCCGCGACTTAGCGAGTCGCGGGCCTTCTTGTGTCGGACTGGATTGGGCCGTTAGGCGTTCATCTTGTCGCGTTGTTCCTTCAAGAGCGCCTTGCGGCTGAGCTTGATTTTGTTACCTTCGACGCCGAGGACCTTGACCATGATCTGGTCGCCCTCGTTCAACTCGTCGCGAACCTGGCGCACACGATTTTCGCTGATCTCGCTGATGTGGAGCAAGCCGTCGGTACCGGGGAAGATTTCGACGAATGCGCCGAAGTCGGCGATGCGGGTGACTGTGCCGAGGTAGGTCTTGCCGGGCTCGGCGACCGCGCAGATGTTGTTGATCATCGTCAACGCCTTCTGCGCCGCCGTATTGTCGGCCGCAAACACCTTGACCGTACCGTCGTCCTCGACGTCGATCTTGGCGCCGGTCTGCTCGACGATGCCGCGGATGATCTTGCCGCCGGGGCCGATCAGTTCGCGAATCTTGTCGGTCGGAATCCTAACCTGATACATGCGCGGCGCATGCTGAGACATTTCCTTGCGAGGCTCGGCGAGGCATTTGTCCATCGCGTCCAGCAACTCGATGCGGGCCTTGCGGGCCTGCTCCAGCGCTTCCGTCAGGAGTTGGCCGGTGACGTTGGCCACCTTGAGATCCATTTGGAGGGCGGTGACTTTGGTGCGGCTGCCGGTGACCTTGAAATCCATGTCTCCGTAGTGATCTTCGGCGCCGGCGATGTCGGTGAGGATGGCGTACTTGTCGCCTTCCTTGACGAGGCCCATGGCGATGCCGGCGACCGGCTCTTTGATCGGGACACCGGCGTCCATCAGCGACAAGATGCCGCCGCAGACGCTGGCCATGGAAGACGAACCGTTGGACTCAAGAATGTCGGATACGCAACGGATGGTGTAGCCGAATTCCTCGGGGGTGGGGAGCACTGCGGCGATAGCGCGCTCGGCCAGGTTACCGTGACCGATTTCGCGACGGCCTGCGCCGCGCATGAAGCCGACTTCGCCGACGGAGAAGGGCGGGAAGTTATAGTGCAGCATCCAGCGCTTGGAGGTTTCGCTGAAGTCGAGCATTTCGATCTTTTGCTCGTCGTCGCTGGTGCCGAGGGTGGTGGTGACCAGGGCCTGGGTTTCGCCGCGGGTGAACAAGCAGGAGCCGTGGGTGCGGGGCAGGAGGCCCACTTCCATCTCCAGGTTGCGGATTTCGTCGAAGGCGCGGCCATCGGGACGGCGGCGCTTGGAGAGCATCTCTTCGCGGAAGATGCTTTCCTTGAAGCCGTCGAAGTACTTGCCGGCAAGAAGCTGTTTGGCCTTGAGTTCGTCGGTATCGCCGGCGAAGAGGGCCTTGGCCTTGACCTTGACCTCGTCGACCTTGGCGTAGGATGCGAGCTTGGTGTACTTCTTGGTGTCCATCGCGTCGGTGAGTTCGGCGCGGAGGGCCTTGTCGATGGTGTCGTAGACGCTCTTGTCGACTTCGGCGGGCGTGAAGACGCGCTTGGTTTTGCCGCACTTGGCGACCAATTCCTTGATGCCGCCGATGATCGTCTTGCAGCACTCGAGGCCGAATTCGATACAGCGCAGGACGTCGGCTTCGTTGGCACCCTGGCCACCGGCCTCGACCATCACGACACCGGTCTCGGTGCCGGCGACGATGATTGAGATTTCAGCCTTCTTGGCCTCGTCGTAGGTGGGGAAGCAGAGGAGCTTGCCGTCCACCACAGCGACGCGGACGGCCGCGAGGTAGGCGTGGAAGGGGATGTCGGAGATGGCGAGGGCGGCACCGGCGCCTGAGAGGGCGAGGATGCCGGGGTCGCGGCTGGGGTCGGCCGAGATGACGTAGCCTACGACCTGGGTGTCGTTGAGATAGCCTTCGGGGAACAAAGGCCGGAGCGGGCGATCCATGAGGCGGGCGTTGAGCGTTTCTTTCTCGCTCATGCGGCCTTCACGCTTGATGTAACCACCGGGGTATTTACCGGCCGCGTAAGTGTACTCGCGATAGTCGCAAGTGAGTGGGAAGAAGGCCTGATTTTCTTTGGCCTTCAGATTGGAACATGCTGTACAAAGCACGACGTTGTCACCACTACGGATGACGACAGAACCGGCAGCTTGCTTGGCCATCCGACCGGTTTCGATCGTGATTTTGTGGCCGTGCAGGTCGATTTCGACCGTATGAATCATTTGAGGAATCCTCCATGTCGCGTCAGTCAGAAAGACGCGGTGATCTGTTGAATGCAGATCAAGGAGACGATTTGAATACAGTAGACTGTGACACTGTCCTCCGGGACAGAGATCAGGCAATACCCCAAAAACAGCAACAGCCGGAGAAGCGACTTCCGGCTGCTACGTCAGATTTGTATTTACTTGCGAATCCCGAGCTTGGCGATAAGCGCTTGGTATTTTTGAGGGGTGCGCCCTTTGAGATAATCCAGTAGCTTACGACGTTGCGCGACCAGCAACAGAAGACCACGGCGCGAGCTGTGGTCTTTCTTGTGAGTTTGAAAATGGTTGGTGAGCTGCGTAATGCGAGCGCTCAACAAGGCCACTTGTACTTCCGACGAACCGACGTCTTTTTTATGGCGCGCGTTCGCCGCCATAATTTCTTTTTTCGCTTCTACTGCCAGGGCCATTTTAAGGGGGGTACTCCTCTTCGTTCCTTAATCAACTTTTTGTTCAGTTGTTAGGTTAGCATAAACGCAATCGTTATGGAAAAGCGTGTGGTTGGTCTATTAACAGTGTTTATGAGTGGATGGCTGATGAGTGCGGCCCTTCCGGTGAAAACCGTGCTGGAAAAGAGCCGGGTGCGAGTGGTGGAGACGACTTATTTGCCGGGAGTTGCGCGCGAGGCCGGGGTGCGCGAGAGCGATCAGGTGATCGTGTTTCTGGATGAATGCGCCTATGAGCGTAAAGATCCAGTGACTGGGGAGTTGACGATCCGGAAGCGGGCCGCCGGGGAGACGATTTGGCACGACAAGGGCGAGGCGGCGCCGCAATTGAAGAACGTCGGCAATCGGCCCTATCGAACGATTACGGTTGAGCTGAAGTAGCTTGGGCGAGCGGTGGTTCGCTTGGCTAATGACGCAGGCCAGCCGCTGGCATGAGCCACTGGTTGCCGACCGTAAGCGCGCCCTGCTGGCGGGGCTGCGGGGGGATGTGCTGGAGATTGGGGCGGGGGCGGGCGGGAATCTGCGGTATCTTCATCGCGACGTTTGCTGGACGGGTTATGAGCCGAACCGGATACTTGCGGCGCGGATTGCTTCGGGGACGGTGATGGCTCGCAAGTTTGAGGCGCGTCCGGGGCAGTTTGACGCCGTAATCGCGACTCTGGTGCTCTGCAGCGTTGAGGATTTGGATGGGACGCTGCGGGGGATTTATGAGAGCTTACGGCCCGGGGGAAAGTTTGTGTTTATCGAGCATGTGGGGGCGGCGCGGGGGAGTGGTCTGCGAAGGGCGCAGGAGCGGTGGGCGGGGGCGTGGCGGCGTTGCGCGGGAGGCTGTCGCGTGGACCGCGACACGGAAGAGCGGATTGTGGCGGCGGGGTTCGCGATTGAATCGATTGAGCGGTTTGAGTTGCCAATGTGGCTGGCCGGGCCGCATGTGGCGGGGGTGGCGGTGCGGGCTTAACACTCAGGTGTCTGAAGCTTGGGCTGGATTCGTTTGGAAGTCTTGCTGAGCCCAGATCGAAAAGCGTTCGTCCGCCAAGCGATTGAGAGCGGACGGCTTCACGACGAGGCGGATGCCGTGAAGCGAGCTTGGTCCTTGTGGGAGGACCGTGAGAGAGGACCGTGAGAGGCGACGATTAGAGATCCTGGTGGCGGTGGGTCAGGCCGAGACATGCCTATCACGGGGCGAGGGGTGCTTAGTTACGACGCTTGAGGAGGCGCGGGATGGCGCGTTTGGCCACCGAGCCGCCGTGCAGCGCGTGACTGGGTTTCTAGCTGCACCCGAGGCGGAGGCGGAACTGGATGAACTCTGGCTCTTCTTGGCCCGAGAAAGTGGGAGCGCCGATCTCGCCACGCGGGTGGTTGAAAGCATCACCGAACGATTCTGGAACTCGCGATTCAAGCGCAGGTTGAAGAAATACCCGATGGGCTTCTCCCGGACACGCGATTGCTAGCTGGCCTTCTCTGTGAGTTCCGCCCAGCGCGTGTAGTAGCCGTCGACTTCGGCTTCGATGGCATGCAGGTCGGCGTAGACCTTTTGCA
>JANXUM010000453.1 GCA_025356215.1 Bryobacter sp.
CCAAACCCTGCGCGGAGATTCCAGCGTCGACGTTCGCCTGGCCGCCGCCGACGCGCTCCGCAAATACAGCACCCGACCCGCCGTCCGTCTGGCGATGGTCGATGCGCTCCAATCTCAGGATTCCCCAATGATGCAATTGGCGCTCATCGATACGCTCGTCGAATTCCGCGACCGCCGGGCCGAGGCCCCATTACTCCGCTTGGCTGGCGAACCCAAAGTCGATCCGACCGTCAAGCAACACATAGAAAAAGCCCTGCGAGAACTCAAAGTCCAATGATCGACAGCTTCACTCGAAGGGGCGTCCTCCTCACCCCGCTGGTGCCGCTCGCCGCGACAGAATACGCCTATCGCGTGGATCGCCAATTCCCCGCCCAACCCGCGATCGACATCGAAGTCGAGGCACCCTCCCGCCTCAACGCCGAATGCCAAATGAAAACAATGAACGGTCGTACTTACTCCGCCTATGACACGACTCCCTTACCCGCCGCCGCCGAAACTCAAGTAACAGAGCGCGGCATGCGGCGTATCGTAACCAGAAACCGCTTTGCTGGCGGCCGAGCGGGCTCGGGAGGCGTGGAAATCCGCGTCGAAGGGCTCAACGGCGATATCCGCATCGCGCAACGAAAGGCATAAGAAACAACATGAAGCACTTACTCATTGGCTTAGTCATCTGGACCGCCGCCCTCTCCGCTCAAAGCTCCGAAAAGATGTCCATCGCCTTCCGCGACCCATCCCGCCCGGGCACGCTCAAAATGAGCCTTCTTTACGGCTCCATCCACGTCAAGGTCCACGCCGGCAAGGATGTCGTCGTCGAAAGCGAAACCCGGCCCGACAAAGATCGTGAGCGCGATGTTCCCGATTCCGCCCGTGGCCTCAAGCGCATCAACTCCACCGGCTCTCAGATCACACTCGAAGAAGAGAACAACGTCGTGACCGTCTCAATGGGCTGGCGCAACCGCGCCGAAAACGTCGTCGTTCTCGTGCCGGCCAAAACCTCGCTTAAGCTGTCTTCAACAAATGGCAAGTCCATTGTCGTCGAAGGCGTCGACGGAGAGATGGAACTCAGTTCCACCAACGGCGCGATCGAAATGAAGGACGTTTCCGGTAGCGTCGTCGCTCACGCCTTGAACGGCAAGATCCTCGCTAACTTCAAGCGCGTCGACGCCGACAAGCCCATGAGCTTCAGTTCCATGAACGGCACGATAGACGTCACACTCCCTGCTGCACTCAAGGCCAACATTAAAATGCAGACCGGCAATGGCGAAGTCTTCACCGACTTCGACGTTCAAATGAAGCCCAGCGCGGTCAAAGTTGAGAAGTCCGAAGCCACTCCCGGCGAGCGCTCCCGCAACCGCGTCCGGATGGAGTCACTCTCAACTGGCACGGTAAACGGCGGTGGCCCGGATTACAGCTTCAAGAATTTCAACGGCAACATCTATATCCGCAAAGGTAACTAGACCGGAACTTTACCCGCCCCCAGCGAATCTTCGATTATCGATGGCATCGTGACTGCCGATAAGATTAACTAAGGACTCGCCCACGTTACGACTCGATATCTTTCAGTTGCATTCCTAATTCTTTCTCTGCGCGCGCAACCCGGCCAGGGACAGGCTACGGTGCGCCTTAACGATGCCATGCTCGAAAGTTGGCGGTGGGTGGCCTTCGGTAAGAACGAGGGCCTTTCCAGTGCCGATATCCTTCAGATCGTCGAAACCGGAGATGGCACGATCTGGGTTTCCACTCCCAATGGCCCAGCGTGGTTCGACGGCTATCGCTGGCAGCCTGTCGAGGGATACTCGCGCTGCGTCGCCTCCGACTCCACTCCGTTCCGCATTGCCGCCATCGGGCTGGATACGATACTGGTCGTTCGTCCGAAGAAGCTTTCTGTCATTTCCCGTTCGGGGTGCCAGCCGTTGGAGCTACGTTCGAACGGCAAGCCCGTCGAGATTGTCGCCGCCAGCCAGGGCACGCAGACCGGCACCGATGCTTGGAGCATTCTGCTTGAGACCGCCGTCCGGATCCGATACGCCTGGGACGGAAAGTCAGAAGACCTCGGAGACCCGATACACACAGCCGGAAGTGCGTTCACGTCGTGGCTTCGGGTCGGCCCGGGCATTTCCGGCTTCGCCTTCAACTCCGGGGCCCTACTCCGATACGACGCTGGAGCTTTCCACTCGCTCCTCGCCACAACCCAACTGGCGAATCCGGCGCAAGTTAGAAACACGACCATTCGCGCGATGGCCGGAGACAGCGCCGGGCACGGCATTGTGTCCATCGCCTTCCCGCACGAATGGGTCGGGATCTGGGAATTCGGCCCGGACCGCGCGCTTCGCCGGGTATCGACGACAGCGGCGCAAATCGCGAGTAGCGTTGCCTTGGCACCCAATGGCGATGCGGTTGCAGTCTATAACTCTCAGCAGGTTTGGGTTCGCCAGGAGCGGAAATGGACTGCCCTATCCCCGATTCCCGTACCGCTGCGCACCGCCAACGCTCTGCACTTCGATCGCCGTGGCCGCCTTTGGGTCGCCAGCGCCAACGGCTTAAATCTCTTGCGCCTCGATCAGCGGCGCTGGATGAAATTGAGCTTCGCTTTCCCAGACTTACGCAACCATCTCGTCGCCATTCTGCCAGCCAAGAACGGCACGCTCCAGATTGGAAGCAACGGTGGTTTGATCGGTTTGCGCCCCAACGGAGAGATGGAGGACCGGGTGCGCCTCCCCAGCCAACCCGCTGCCGTGCTCACCGGCTTGGCCCAGACTCCCGATGGCGATATCTGGCTTAGCAGCGGGGCCAGCTTTAACGGTGCGATCCGCGTAGCCGCCAACGGGGCTAAGACCTACGGTAAAGCCGAAGGCCTGCCCGACGCACCGCTCCACAAACTGACTGTCGATTCCGCCGGCACCCTTTGGGCGCTGGCCACCGGTGCGGGTAGATCGCAAGAACAAACCGGCGTGTACCAGTTCGACGGCAAAAGATTCCACGTCTGGCAAAATTCCTCTGGCCTCCTTGACCAGCGTGTCTATTCGCTTGCACGCACACCGGACGGCACCCTCTGGTTCGCCACAAAAGGTGGAATGAGCGCGTTCAAGGATGGAGTGTGGCGGCACTGGACGGAAAGCAATGGGCTGCTGCAAGACAATTTGTTCTACGTTGCGGCACGACCGCAAGGCGGCGTCTATTTTCTCGACCGTGTCAACGGATTGGGCGAGATTGGTCCTGAAGGTCAACCGCACTACTCTCGGATCGGTGTCTCCGCATCGGTCAATTCCGCCTGGGAACTTGCCGTTGACGGCCCAAGCCGGGTCTGGGTCGCAACCCGTGGCGGCTTATTTGTGCGGCGCGAAGGCGAGTGGAACGGGATCGGTCAACCGGTCGGTCTGGACAATCAAGAACTGTGGCCGATTGCCCTCTGGAACAATCACGTTTGCGTCGGGAGCGACGGCAGTGGCTTGTTCTGTCTCAA
>JANXUM010000036.1 GCA_025356215.1 Bryobacter sp.
GCGACTTCATCGTCGGCGGTCTACAATGACAAGTCATGAGAAGTGTTGTACTACCGCTCTTCTTCGCCGCCATCCTCCAAGCCCAGCCCGCCGCACCCGCGCCCACCGCCGTCCCGCCAGCGCCGCCCTCCGCCGCTCAGCTAGAACAAGTGCAGAAGTCGGTGGACGACCTGCTTTGGTACCACGCCGTCGGCGACGTGGCCGACATCGACATCGTCCGCTACACCAGCCTCCCACTGGCTAAGCCACGCAACCCCAACGAGCCCGGCGCCAAGAATCCGATCGTCGTCACCGCCTACACCTTCACTCCTAAGAAGCTCGACAGGGCAAAGCAGCATCCGCTGCTGGTCTTCGTTCACGATGGCGTCCATGGAGACTTCCGCAGCCGCCACGCCCACATCATTCGCGAACTGATGGACCGCGGCTACACGGTGATCGCTCCCGACTACCGCGGCAGCACCGGCTACGGTCGCAGCTATTATGAGGCCATCGACTACGGCGGTCGCGAGACCGACGATGTCTACGCCGCCCGCGCCTGGATGCTGGAAGCCTACTCTTGGCTCGATCCCCAACGCGTCGGAATCATTGGCTGGAGCCACGGCGGCATGATCACCCTAATGAACATCTTCCAGCACCCCGACGCCTACGCGGTGGCGTACGCCGGCGTGCCGGTAAGCGATCTCGTCCAGCGCCTCGGCTATTCGACGGAAGCCTATCGCCAGCTTTTTTCAGCGCCATATCACATCGGCAAGACTGTCCGCGACGACATTGCGGAGTACCGCAAGCGCTCCCCGGTCTCGCACGTCGCCAAGCTGGCTACGCCTCTAATGATCCACACCAATACGAACGACGAGGACGTGAATGTTTTGGAGGTGGAGCACTTGGTAGAAGCCCTAACTGCGGCCGGCAAGAAGTTCGAATTCAAGAAGTACGAAGACGCCCCCGGCGGCCACTCGTTCAATCGGCTGGACACCAAACTGGCCCGCGACTCGCGCCTGGAGATCTACCAGTTCCTCGGCAAGGTGCTCAAGCCTTAGGCAATGCCTTTTTGCCAAATGAGCAAAGCCTCCTTAAGTGCCGCGTCGAGCCAAACGCCGAACTCAGCCGCGCGAGGAGCGTCTTTGAAGTTGATGAAGAACGCGGGCTGGATAGTGTCAACTCGACCCTCCTGGAAAAGACTCACAACTGCTCCTAGGAGGCCCTTCCGATTCTCGACGAAGTCGTCAAATTTCAAATGGACGGCTGCGAGAGTGCCAGTATTTATCTTCAAAGTGAATACTGAGAACCATCTCTCGGCGGTGGCCGATTCAATTGGTTCCCACTCCTCGGTACCCGCGATGGTTGTGCCCCCGCGGAACTCGTTTGGCTGCCCGTAGCTGGCACCAAAATTAGGTTCTATGTGTTGAAGGCTGCGGGTTAGCTCGTCCGCTAGATTCCTGAAACGGGTTTCGATAAGCGGCTTCAACTGGACCACGCTTTGATCCGTCTTTGACCACGACGCGGGCAGCAGCGAATGCTTCGCGATCAGCTTCGCTTGGGCCGCTGCGATGATCTCCTCAATCGTCGGCGACCGCAAATCGGCTACCTGTGTTCGCACCTCCAAAACCCTCCAAAGGCTGACAATCTGGCGATAAATCGCCGACTCGAAGAAGTCGATCAGCGGTTGCGGCCTACCTTCATCTGCCGCCTCCAGCGACCGAATGTACCGTGGGTGCATGTCCCGCGTCACCGTCAACGGAGCTAACCCCGCCTTGACTAAGACCAAACTCGCCAGCCCCCGCGCCACCCGCCCATTCCCATCTTGAAAAGGATGTATCTGCGCAAAGGCGTGATGCAGCCAGGCAGCACGCACTTCAGGAGGCCACACAGCTTCGTCGAGTCCATTGAAGATCCGGACCAGTTCTTCCATCTGCCCCTCCACCTGTTCAGGAGGGCAATAGACATGCGCGATCTTACCGTTCCGGCTCGGGTTGTTTGGCACCCTCTTGTACTCGCCTTTGCCAAGGGATTGCTTCACAAGTTCGCCGTCGGGCGTGTAGCCGTCATAGGTGTCGACGTGCCGCATCAGTTGCTGCTGCAGTTGGCGGATGTAACTCGTCGTCAGCGGTTCCTTCGATTTGATGAAGTCAAACAACCCATCGAGTGCTTCCTTGGTATCGCGAAGGATTGCGTCCACCTGCTCACCGCTCAGTCCATTCGACTGCGGCTGAATCAACGAGGAGTTGAATCCCTGCTCGATGAGCGTAACCGCAACGCCCCGCTCAATATCGAAGGCACGCTCGATCTGTCCGGTTTCGATGCCCCACTCCCGCGCCGCCCGTTCGTCAAATGTGTGTAGCGCCTCAGCGCTAAGGTACGCGCGGAATTCTTCAAAAACCGATGGCAATGAGCTCTGCGGCCATGCACCCTGCCAAACCGCAATCGGTGACCACTTTTTATTAGCCATGTGAACATCATGTCGAACGCAACTCGCGCGCGAGACACTAGTGTTTTGCTACGCCATCTCCAAGACGCGCTCGTCCGCCACCCCCGCCTCCGCGCCGCCGCGCGCGTCGGCGTTGCGATCAGCGCCGGCGGAGACTCCGCCGCCCTCGCCCATCTCGCCGCCCAAGCCAGCCTCCCTATCGTCCTTCTTCACGTCAACTACGGCCTACGCGGTGCCGAGAGCGAAGCCGACGAAGCCTTTGTCCGGGCCCTGGCCAACCAACTCAACTGCGAGACCCAAATCCTCCGCGTCACCCCCGAGGGCAAGTCCGAAGACGAACTCCGCCGTCACCGCTACGACTGGTTCGCCACTCTCGACGTTGACGCCATCCTCACCGGCCACACCCGCGACGACCAGGCCGAGACCGTCCTCTTTCGTATCCTCCGCGGCACCGGCCCCTCCGGTCTCACGGGTATCGTCACCTCCCACGGCGACCGAATCTTCCGCCCGCTCCTCGCAGCCACTCGCCAAGAACTCCGCGATTGGCTGCGTTCGGAAGGCCACGCTTGGCGCGAAGACTCCTCCAACCAGGACACCGCCTACCGCCGAAACTGGCTCCGCCAAGTCCTGCTTCCCCAGGTCCGCGAACATCTCAACCCCCAGGTCGACTCGGCCCTCGCCAGCCTCGCCGCCATCGCTGGCGACGAGGAAGCCTGGCTCGCCACCGTGGTCGAATCCCAGTGCGGCAATTTGGTCCGCCCCGAAGCCGGCGGCCTCATCCTGGATTGCGAACGTCTACATGATTTCCCCCTCGCCCTCCAACGCCGCCTCATCCGCCGCCTCATCGAGCAGGCCAAAGGCGATCTACTCGCCATCGAATTCGCCCATATCGAAGCCTCTCTCTTTCTCGCCCTCGATCGCGAAGGCAACGGTCGCATCCAAATTCCCGGCCTCGACCTCATGCGCAGCTTCGGTCTTCTCCGCGCAATTCCCATCGAAACCCTTGCCGCCCGCGCCCCGCGCAACTACCGTCTGCCCTTCACCGCACCTGCCATGTTCACCCTTCCGGATCGAGATGGTGCGGTACACAGCACACTCGCCCCGGGAAGTCTTTATACTGAAAGAGGGAGTCTTGACTGGGAACGGCTTTGCGCGGCTGCGGCCCTTGAATATCCGCTCGAGCTGCGAAACTGGAGACCCGGAGATACCTATGTGCGGAACGGCTCGGATCACCCCGAAAAAGTGAAGGAGCTGTTTCAGAAATTTCGAATCCCCTTATGGCGGCGGCGGACTTGGCCGATACTGGTTCTAAGGGATTCTCCTGTGTGGGTGGCCGTCTTCGGGCCCTCTCGAGAATTCGCTGCCCAGTCCGATACGCAACTCCATTTACACTTGGAATGGACGCCGGAGGGCGCATCCTAGTCAAATGATTGGGTCGAATTTAGGCATACGATGAATCAAGTTACGAACTGTTTACGTCTGTAAGGTAAGAATGAACTCCAACGTCAAGTCGGTCATTTTCTGGGTCATCATCATCTGCGTGGTGTCGCTCATCTTTGTCGTGGTCCGCACCGGCAACAAAAAAGCGGATGCTCAAGTTACTTTTAGCGACTTCATGAAGCAGGTTGAGGACAACCGCGTCAAGAGTGTCTCCGTCACGGGAACTGAAGTCCGCGGCATTTACCGCGAAGACGGCTCCGGCCTTAAGACCACCGTCCCGGCCAGCTACCCGGAACTGTACAACGTCCTGCGCGCCAAAGGCGTCAACACGGACATCAAGGACACCAGCTCCAACGGTATTCTCAGCCTTATTTTCCAGACCGCCCCCTTCATCCTTTTGCTCGGCTTCTGGATCTTCATGATGCGCCAAATGCAGAGCGGCGGCAACAAGGCGCTCAGCTTTGGCAAGAGCCGAGCCCGCCTGCACAGTTCGCAGCAGAAGAAGGTTACATTCAAGGACGTTGCTGGCGTCGAAGAAGCCAAAGAAGAACTGCAAGAGATCATCGAATTCCTTCGCGAGCCGCAAAAGTTTCAAAAGCTGGGCGGACGCATCCCCAAGGGTGTTCTCCTTGTTGGACCTCCCGGAACCGGTAAAACCCTCCTGGCCCGCGCCATCGCCGGCGAGGCCAACGTCCCCTTCTTCTCGATCTCGGGCTCGGACTTTGTCGAGATGTTCGTCGGCGTTGGCGCAAGCCGCGTCCGCGACCTCTTTGAACAGGGCAAGAAAAATGCTCCCTGCATCATTTTTATCGACGAAATCGACGCGGTCGGTCGCCATCGCGGTGCCGGTCTCGGCGGTGGACACGATGAGCGTGAGCAAACCCTGAACCAATTGCTGGTTGAGATGGACGGTTTTGAGTCGAACGAGGGCGTCATCCTCGTCGCCGCCACCAACCGCCCCGACGTCCTCGACCCCGCCTTGCTGCGTCCCGGCCGCTTCGACCGCCGCGTCGTCGTGGGTCGTCCCGACGTCAAGGGCCGTGAGCAAATCCTTAAGGTCCACACAAAGAAGATTCCGCTCTCCGACGATGTCGACTTGAGCGTCATCGCCCGCGGTTGCCCTGGCTTTGCTGGCGCCGACCTCGCCAATCTCGTCAACGAGGCCGCCCTCATCGCCGCTCGTCAAAATCGCAAAGTTGTCTCCATGATTGACTTTGAAGTCGCCAAGGACAAGGTCATGATGGGTGTCGAGCGCCGCTCGATGTTCATCACCGAAGAAGAGAAGAAGCACACCGCCTATCACGAAGCTGGCCACGCCTTGGTGGGCGCGCTGCTGCCCGATTCAGACCCTGTGCATAAGGTCTCCATCATTCCTCGTGGCATGGCTCTCGGTGTCACGATGTACCTGCCGACCCAAGACCGTAACGACATTAGCGCCATCCAATGCGAAGCTCAAATCGCTACCGCCATGGCCGGTCGCGTCGCCGACGAAACTTTCCTCGGCCTCAAGACCGCCGGTGCCTCCAACGACATCGAGCGCGCCACCGATCTGGCCCGCCGCATGGTCTGCGAGTGGGGCATGAGCAAGCTTGGGCCCCTGAGCTTCGGTAAGAAGGACGAGCAAATCTTCCTCGGTCGTGAGATCGCCCAACATCGCGACTATTCCGAAGCGACCGCTATTTCGATCGACGGCGAAGTCCGTAACCTCGTCCAAGCCGGCTACGAGACCGCCACCAAGCTGATCCACGAGAATCGCGATGCGGTTGTCCGCATTGCCGAAGCACTTCTGGAGCGTGAGATCCTCGACGGCAACGAGGTCAATCTCCTCATTGCCGGAGAAACCCTCCCCGCTTCCCGTCCCAGCTCCAACAACAAGCCGAACAACAACGACGGCCAAGCCCAACCCATCCTCCGGCCCGACGGCGGTATGCGGCCCAACCCCAGCCCCGCCTAAAGCGCATGGCTATCCCGCCCTTCAGGGCTTATTTATTCGACATTGACGGCACCCTGCTCGACTCCGCCCCTGACATCTGTGGGGCGGTTTCGAGCGTTTTGGCCAATACCCCCCGTCGCAGCGTTCCCTACGATTACCTCAAAAGCTTCATCGGCCGACACTTGATCGATCTGTTCTCCGACTTGTTCCCCGAGGCCGAGCCCGCCCAGATCGGCGCCTGGATCGCCGAATACCGCCTAATCTACCCTCAGCGCGGCCACTCGGAGACTCTCCTGTACCCGGGTGTTCCTGAGACCCTGGCCAAGCTCGGCGGCTTGAAGGCCACAGCCACCACAAAAGGAACGGTCACGGCCGTCAACATCCTCACCCAGTTTGGTCTTGCGCCCCACTTCCAACACATCCAAGGTACGGACGGATTCCCCTGCAAACCCGAACCGGACGTTTTGCATCATGCGATGCGCGGTTTGGGAGTAGCCCCGCAAGATTGTCTCTTCATCGGCGACTCGGTGCCGGACATGATTGCCGGCAAAGCGGCGGGAGTGAAAGTCTGCGCCGTCAGTTATGGGTACGGAATTCCCGCTGAGCTGAAAGCCTGTTTGCCAGACTATTGGCTCGATTCGATCTCCGAGCTGCAGTCGGTCTAGGGCGTTGCGGTATTGCTACCGGCAGCCGTTGCACTCGAGCCCCGCTTCTTGTGCTTCGCAAACAGCTTACTCGGCGTAAACTCCTGCAGCAGCGAGGAAGCAAACCCAAACATAATCGCACTATTCCCCGCCTGGATCCCTTGGGCCGACCACTTCTGGTTGGGCGTGTATGTTGTCGAGAGCATCCCTATCGCATAGCCCCCGCCGATCGAAGGCCAATTGAAAACCTTCTTCCCCTTCTGATCGTAAGTCACGAAATTCCACAGAAGCGCGTGTCCAATCCGCGGCATCACCTTGGTGCATTTGCATTGGATGTAGCGCATTTCGTAGTGCACCGCCGCCGCCATTCCCTGCGCCGCCGTGTCTTGCAATGAATAGGTCAGAAACGTATTCCCGTAGCGCTTCCCCAACGCGCCCCACCCCTGCCCGTAATCCGCCGGTGTGTTGCTCAGATGACCCAATCCCGCACTGATTGTCGACCGAATGTACGACCCCGGGCTTGCCGCGATGCCGCGCCACCAAACCCGCAAACGCTCGTCATTGGTGGGGGTACTCCAATCCAGCGAACGCGGAACCCGCGTTCCGATCAGCATATCCGACTGGCTCGGGTGAACGATATTCGAGGCGTCGTGCTTTTCGGGTAACGTCGCCTCCTGGGCAGGCGCGATGGAGCAGAGTAAAACGGACAAGCAGGCTACTTGGCGGAGCAAAATATAGACATCCTGTTTCAGGCGAATTGCAAATTCTCGAAAAACTCCCCGGATCTAGGGCGTTTTAGTTATAGAGATGAGACGCGCCGCGCCGGGGTACCGTTACCATTTTGCGCTCCCCGATCAAAATGGCGACAGCCTGGCCGATATGACCCCAGTAGGCGACACTGCGGACCGCCTGTAGAAATTTCCAGAAGAGCCCCAGGAGCGAAGGAGCGGTCGCTGATACACTAAAGAGGGTTGGATGCTCCGCCTCCCCGGGAGAAACTATTCGTGAAGCGAACTGGATCTGACGACGCGCTCCGTTGCTCTTTCTGCCACAAGAGCCAGGATGTGGTTGGGAAACTCATCTCCTCCCCCAGCGATTACCCTCGCGCTTACATTTGTGACGAATGCATTGCCGTCTGCAATTCAATTCTCGAAGACGACAAGACTGAGAGCGCCTACGGTTCCCCCAATAAACTTCCCAAGCCATTCGAGATCCGCGAATTTCTCGACCAGTTCGTTATCGGCCAGGAGCCGGTCAAAAAGAAACTGGCAGTAGCCGTTTATAACCATTACAAGCGCGTCCAGATGAACAAGACCCGCGCCGGCGATGTGGAACTGCAAAAGAGCAACATTCTCCTGATCGGCCCAACAGGCACGGGCAAAACGCTCCTTGCGCAAACGCTCGCTCGCATCCTTGATGTGCCCTTCGCCATCGTGGACGCCACCACACTGACCGAGGCTGGCTACGTGGGCGAGGATGTCGAAAACATCATTTTGCGATTGCTCCAGAACGCCGATTGGGATGTCCAGCGCGCTCAGCAAGGCATTATCTACGTTGATGAGATCGACAAGATCGGCCGCAAGGACGACAACCCCTCCATCACCCGCGACGTCAGCGGCGAGGGCGTCCAGCAGGCTCTCCTCAAAATTTTGGAAGGTACCGTGGCGAACGTTCCGCCCCAAGGCGGCCGCAAGCACCCTCACCAGGAGTTCACTCCTGTCGACACCACAAATATTCTTTTCATTTGCGGCGGTGCATTCGTCGGGCTCGAAAAAATCATCTCCCGCCGCGTCGGCCGCAAGCAAATTGGCTTTGCGGGCTCTGACGAGAGTAAAGAAAAAGAGATTCGCTTCCTCGCCACCGCCGGTGTTCACGCCGCCGGTGCCAAACGCGATAGCGAACTGCTGCAGCAATGCCAGCCCATGGATCTCATCCGCGCCGGTTTCATTCCCGAGTTCATCGGTCGTCTGCCGGTTGTGGCGATTTTGGAGGACCTCACCAAAGAGGCCCTCATGCAAATTCTGTCTAAGCCGAAGAATGCCCTCGTCAAGCAGTACCAGAAGCTCTTCGAATATGAGAATGTTAGACTCAAATTTAGCGACGATGCCCTCGAGGCGATTGCCGCGTTGGCGCTGGAGCGCAAAGTGGGCGCGCGCGGCCTGCGCATGATCATGGAAGAGTTGATGCTCGACCTGATGTATTATCTCCCCAGTCAAAAGAAAATCCGCGAATTCCTGGTGACCAAGGAGATGGTCCTCAACCAGAAGATCAATCTGGCCGTCCTCGAAAAGGCCGGTTGAGCTCTTGCACCGATCCCGATTCATCCTTGATTGAGAAAATTATCCGACAAGAGAACTAACCGAAGGTGTAGGGCCTGGTAGGGAATCCTCCCTGCCAGGTTTTGCGTCTTTAGAAACAGAGAACCATGTTGGCATCCAAAGAAAAATCAGAAACAAAGCGGCTACCGATGATGCCGATCCGGGATGTAGTCATTTTCCCGCATATGATGACGCCTTTCGTTGTAGGCCGTGAGTCGAGCGTGCGCGCGCTTGAAGAAGCCAACGCCACGGGTAAGCAGATTTTCCTCGCCACTCAGCACGACGCCTCCATTGACGAGCCCCGCGCCGACGAGATCTACACGACCGGCACGGTCGCAAACATCGTCCAGAGCCTGAAGCAGCCCGACGGCAACATCAAGGTGTTGGTCGAGGGCGTTGAGCGCGGCAAGATTGTCAGCGTCAGCGATGAAGACGGCTTTTACCGCGCTGTCGTCAAGACCTCATCCTTCCGCATCGAAGGTGGCCCGCAGCTTGATGCCTTAGTCAGCCGCGTCACAACCCAGTTTGAGCAATACGTAAAACTGAGCCAGAATCTCAATTACGAGACTATGGTCGCCGCCATACGTCCCGACGATCCCGGCAAGCTCGCCGACACGGTCGGCGCCAATCTCCAGCTCACCATTGAAGAGAAGCAAGAACTGCTCGAAATCTTCGACCCCATCGACCGCTTAACCCGCGTCGCCGAGATGCTCGACATCGAGATCGAAAAGCTTCAGGTGGATCGCACCATCCAAGGCCGCGTCAAGCGCCAGATGGAGCGCGCTCAAAAAGAGTATTACCTCAACGAGAAGATCAAGGCGATCCAGAAAGAACTCGGTCGCGGCGAGAAAAGCGAATACGACGAGCTCAAGAAGAAGATCGAACTCGCCGGCATGCCCAAGGACGCCTTCGAGAAATCGATGGCCGAACTGCGCCGCCTCGAGAACATGCCGCCCATGTCGGCGGAATCCACCGTCAGCCGGAACTACCTCGACTGGCTGCTCGCCGTCCCATGGAAGAAGGCCTCCAAAGAGATTCGCGACCTCAATTTCGCCAAAGAGATCCTGGAGAGCGACCACTACGGCCTCGACAAGATTAAAGAGCGCATCCTTGAATTCCTTGCCGTCCGCCGCTTGGTGGAGAAACCCAAGGGCTCCATTCTTTGCTTCGTCGGGCCTCCCGGCGTCGGCAAAACCTCGCTCGGCATGTCCATCGCCAAGGCCACCGGTCGCGAGTTCGTGCGACTCTCTCTCGGCGGCGTGCGGGACGAGGCCGAGATTCGCGGCCACCGCCGCACCTATATCGGCGCCCTCCCCGGCCAAGTTATCCAGATGATGAAGAAGGCTGGCACTAAAAACCCAGTCGTCATGCTCGACGAAATCGACAAGATGTCGATGGACTTCCGTGGCGATCCTTCCGCCGCCCTGCTTGAGGTTCTCGACCCCGCGCAGAACTCCTCTTTCCAGGACCACTATCTCGACGTTGAGTACGATCTGTCCAACGTTCTCTTTATCGCCACGGCCAACGTGCTCCACACGATCCCGACGCCGCTCCAGGACCGCATGGAAGTCATCCGCCTCTCCGGCTACACCGAGATCGAAAAGCTCGAGATCGCCAAGCGCTTCTTGGTCCCCAAACAGCTCGAGGGCACCGGCCTCAAGCTGGATCAGATCGAGTTCGAGGATAGCGGCCTCGCCGCCCTGATCAATGGCTACACCCGCGAATCGGGCGTCCGCAATCTGGAACGCGAGATCGGCAACGTCTGCCGCAAAGTCGTCCGCGCTGTGGTCATGTCGCTGCCAGCCGAGATCGCCGACACCGGCGAAGTGAAGCCCACCAAGAAGGCGAAGGGACGCAAGAAGGCCGACGTCGTCGACATCGCCTCCAAAGAAGCCGTCGAGGTCTCCGCGCCCGTCGAGTTCAAAAAGGCCACCGTCACCGACGCCAACGTAAGCGAGTACCTTGGCCCGGCCAAGTACCGCGACGCCGTCTGGGACAAAAAGAATGAGATCGGCTCCACCACCGGCTTGGCCTGGACAGAGGTTGGCGGCACGATTCTCACCACCGAAGTCTCGATCCTCGAAGGCCGCGGCAAACTCACCACCACCGGCAAGCTTGGCGATGTGATGCAAGAGTCGGCCCAAGCTGCCATGACCTACGTCCGCAGCCGTGCCCACCAGCTCGGCCTGCCTCGCGACTTCTACCGCCACGTCGACATCCACGTCCACGTGCCCGAGGGCGCCATTCCCAAGGATGGCCCCTCGGCTGGCATTACGCTGGCGACCTCCATCTCCAGCGCCCTGTCCAAGATCCCTGTCCGCGGTGACATCGCCATGACCGGCGAGATCACTCTGCGCGGCAAGGTGCTCCCCATCGGTGGCCTAAAAGAAAAGCTTCTCGCCGCTCATCGCTTCGGTATCCTTGAGGCCATCCTCCCCAAGGACAACGAGAAAGACCTTGTCGACATCCCCGACATCGTCAAGAAAAACATGAAGCTCCACTTCGTCGAACACATGGACGAGGTGCTCAAGCTGGCTCTCGAAAGCGAGCCCGTCGGCATCCCGCACGTGGCGCTGGATTACACGGCCAAACCCGCTGAGGACATCCGGCACTAATTTGAGTGCCGGGGGTCCCTACGGATGATACAAATTTGGGTTAGAATAGAGGGCGTTGGTTCAGACGCCCTCTTTCGTCTGTTGGAGATGGGATGTTTGAAGTAGAATTCCTGGCCAGCGCTGCAGCCCCCGATCAATTCCCCCCAGAAACCACTCCTGAGTTTGCATTCCTAGGCCGAAGCAATGTGGGGAAATCAACCTTGCTCAACAGCTTGGTTGGTCAAAAACGGCTGGCCTTTGTCAGTTCGACGCCGGGAAGGACGCAAACCATTAACTTTTACCGTGTGGGTAGCCGGTTCTGTTTGGTTGATCTTCCGGGCTACGGATACGCAAAGATCCCGCCGTCGCAAACCGGACATTGGAAGGCGCTTGCGGATGCATATCTGCTGGGACGCCAAACACTTGAGCTTGCGTTGTTGTTGATAGACTCGCGGCGAGGGTGGATGGATGCGGACCGCAAGCTCCGGGACTACCTGGAGCATTACCAGCGTCCCTACATGGTGGTGGCCACCAAGATGGACAAGCTAAACCGAAAAGAAGAAGACAAGAGCATGAAGGAAATGCGGGCTGAAGTGCCCGGCAGAGAGATCATGCCGTTCTCGGCCTTGAGTGGCCGCGGAGTGAGGGAAATTTGGCAAACGATTTCGAAAACAAAGACACCGCGGTAAATCCGCCTCAAGACGCCCCGGTCGAAAACGGAGCGGCACCCGAAACGGGAGCCAAGGGTCGCCGCCGCGACGCCAAAGAACCCGCGCCAAACCTAAACCTGGTTGAGCTCAAGGACATGAGCATCCAAAAGCTCAACGTCATCGCCAAGGACTTTGGCCTCGTCCAGACCGCTGGCTTGCGCAAACAGGAGTTGATCTTCAAGATCCTCCAGAGCCAAGCCGAGAAGAGTGGTTTGATCTTCTCAGAAGGCGTCCTCGAGTGCCTGCCCGACGGCTTCGGCTTCCTGCGCGCCCCCGAGTACAACTACCTCCCCGGCCCCGACGACGTCTACGTCTCGCCCTCGCAGATCCGCCGTTTTGACCTCCGCACCGGCGACACGATCTCGGGCCAGATCCGCCCCCCCAAAGAAGGCGAACGCTATTTCGCCCTGATCAAGGTTGACGCCATCAACTACGAGGCCCCGGAGGAGACCCGCAACAAGATCTTCTTCGACAACCTCACGCCGCTCTACCCGCAAGAGCGCCTCAAGTTGGAGACCACCAAGGACAACTACTCCGGTCGCGTGATGGACATGCTCACCCCCATCGGCAAAGGCCAGCGCGGCTTGATCGTCGCCCCGCCCCGCACCGGTAAGACGATGATGTTGCAGTCGATCGCCAACTCGATCACCACCAATCATCCTGAGGTCAATCTCATCGTTCTCCTGATCGACGAGCGCCCGGAAGAAGTCACCGACATGCAGCGCAGCGTCAAGGGCGAAGTCATCAGCTCCTCCTTTGACGAGCCCGCCGCCCGCCACGTCCAAGTGGCCGAAATGGTCATTGAAAAGGCCAAGCGCCTAGTCGAGCATAAGCGCGACGTCGTCATCCTTCTCGATTCGATCACCCGCCTCGCCCGCGCCTACAACACGGTCGTGCCTCCCTCTGGCAAGGTCCTGTCGGGCGGTGTCGATTCCAACGCCCTGCAGCGCCCAAAGCGCTTCTTCGGTGCCGCGCGCAATATCGAAGAGGGCGGCAGCCTCACCATCGTCGCGACTGCCCTCATCGACACCGGCAGCCGCATGGACGACGTGATCTTTGAAGAATTCAAAGGCACCGGCAACAACGAAATCCACCTCGACCGCAAGCTGGTCGACAAGCGCGTCTTCCCCGCCATCGACATCAACAAGAGCGGCACCCGCAAGGACGAACTGCTACTTCCCAAAGAAGAACTCAGCCGCGTCTGGGTCCTCCGCCGTGTCTTGGCCCCGCTCTCGCCCACTGAAAGCATCGAGCTCCTGCTAGATCGCCTATCCAAGGCCAAGAGCAACGCCGACTTCCTCTCCAGCATGAACGGTTAGCTGCGGGCGCGATCTGCTGCTGAAGCCGCCGCATATGACGGCCACCGCGACCGGGTTCGACGACACTTGGTGGAACAACGGTCAAGGTGACCGGCGGCAGTCAAACCCTGGATTGTCCGATTGTCTGTACGAGTGCTGGCCAACTCGCGGCAATTCCTCCAGGCTTTAGTTGACTTGCTTTTCGGATCGGCGACAGCGGTTGGGGCGTGGGCCGAACGGGCATCTGTCGAGCCGGGTGGAATTCTACTAAGGTGATGACCTGTATCGCTGGCTCGCTCGCGCGTATATCATTGTGCCTATGAGTAGAATTTTTGTCTCAGCAGTATTGATGGCTGCGGCAGTGGGAACACTGTGCGCGCAGCCGGTTGTAAACGATGGAGGAATCCTGAACGCGGCCAGCTACGCGAGCTCGAAGCTGCCGAATGGCGCAATTGCGCAAGGTTCGATCTTCGTAGTATTCGGAGCGAGGATGGGTCCGGCGGCCATTGCGCAAGCTGGCTTTCCCCTGCCTGCGACCCTGGCGGGAACCGGAGTGAAAGTGACCAGCGGGGGGCAGACGCTGGATTGCCCGCTGGTCTACACCCTGGCTGGCCAGCTAGCCGCGATTTTGCCTTCGAGCACGCCGGTTGGGAACGCGACTTTAACGGTGACCTACAACGGCCAGACCAGCGCGGCGCGCAGTTTTAAGGTGACGGCAAGCTCCTTCGGCACTTTCAGCGTGAACTCGGGTGGCAGCGGGCCGGGCATCGTGCAGAATTTTGAGAGTGCAACGTCGGTGCCAATCAACTCGGTCTTGAAGTCGGCACGGCCAGGCCAGACGCTGATCCTTTACGGCACGGGGCTGGGCGCCTTGCCAGCGGGCTCTTCTGATAGCGCACCGGCACCTGCCGCCGCGATCAATCAGGCGCAAGTGGAACTTTATGTGGGATCGGCAAAAGCGGCAGTGGCGTATGCGGGGCGTGCGCCGGGATTCGCAGGATTGGACCAGGTCAATTTCGTCGTGCCGGGCGGAATTTCAGGCTGCGCGATTCCGGTAATCATCAAGGTAGGCAACAATGTCAGCAACGCGACGACAGTGGCGATTGCGCCAAACGGCGGTACCTGCTCAGACCCGCTGGGCCTGACGAGTTCGCAGTTGAACACGATCAACAATGGCGGCACGATCCGCGTTGGTGGGATCGCGCTGGCGCGGATCGCGCTCGACATTACTTTCAGTGGCTTTAGCGGTTCGATCAGCTTTGACACCGGTGCGGCAACCTTTCAGGAATTGAACGCTCAGAACATTGGAAGCAGTTCTTCGCTCAACGCGGGCGGCACGCCGTCGGTTGGCACCTGCACGATTTACACCGGGACGACCTACGCTGACCCGGTTGCCATCAAAGGTTTAGACGCCGGTGCCAGCATCAGCGTGAACGGACCGAAAGGCGCAAAGACTCTCACGAAGTCTCCCGGTTTAGTGGGATCCTATGGGGCCAGTTTTGCAACCGCCGGGGTGATCACGGGGCTGCCGATCGCGCTTCCCGGCTTTAGCGACCCGCCGTACCTGGATCCCGGCAACTACACCTTCAATAACGGGAGCGGCGGCACGGACGTGAAAGGGTTCTCGACATCCTACACTCTGCCCGCGGCCATTACCTGGACCAACAAGGCGGCGATCACAAATATCAATCGCGCGAGCGGACAAACCGTCACCTGGACAGGCGGGGACCCGGCTGGCTATGTGATGATCACCGGCAATTCTTCGTCGGACACCACAGATACGGCCGTCAGCGGCACATTTGTCTGCCTTGAGTTGGCCAGCAAGGGTACCTTCACAGTTCCTCCCGCCGTGCTTCTGTATCTGCCGCCCACGCCCGCTGGAGGAGCCGCACAGGTGACGCCGCTGGGCGCGCTGCTGTTGGGTTCTGTCCCAACGCCGGGAACCTTCACCGCCTCCGGTCTGGATGTGGGAACGGTGACCAGCACCAGTCTGTCGGGGAAATCGGTCAACTATCAGTAACCCGGCGGGCAACCCGCTAAAATAGAAAGAGGGCGGTCCGGAGCGCTGGACCGCCCTCTTTTCTTTCATGGCTGAAAACCTGACGCTGATCTTGTTCCTGCCCTTGCTGGGCGGTCTAATCCTGGCCTTGCTGCCATCGGATAAGCCCCTGCTCCTCAAGTTTTGGGCGAATCTCGTCCTGGGCCTCAATGCACTATGGACGATCAGCCTGTTGGGTGCCTTCGATTCGGGCAAAGACCTTCAGTTCGTCCAGCGACTGCCGTGGATCCCCACGATCGGCGCTGAATTCTTTCTCGCGGTCGACGGTTATTCGATGTTGCTGGTGGCGATGAGCGCGGGCATCGGCTTCCTGGCCTGCCTGGCCAGTTGGAACGCGATCGACAGCCGGCTCAAAGAGTTTTACGCAATCCTATTGATCTTGCAGACCTGTGTCACAGGGGTCTTCCTGTCGATGGATGCATTGCTTTTCTTTGTTTTCTTTGAGGCATCGCTGATCCCGATGTTCTTTCTCATCGCGATCTGGGGCGGAGAGAAGCGCCGTGCTGCGGCGATGAAATTCCTGATTTATACGGTTGCCGGCAGTATGTTGCTGCTGCTGGGCCTGATCTTGCTTTACGTGGAGCACGCCCGGCAAACGGGCTTCTTCACATTCAGCATCCCCGCTCTGTGGTCGACGCAGCCGCAGGGCGATTTGGCGCTCTGGATCTTTTGGCTCATGTTTGCCGGCTTCGCCATCAAAGTGCCGATGGCACCGTTTCACACTTGGCTGCCGGACGCGCACACTGAAGCGCCAACGGCCGGCAGCGTGTACCTGGCCAGCATCATGTTGAAGATGGGTACCTACGGGTTTCTCCGCCTGGTTCTGCCCGGTGTGCCGGAGGCCGTCAAGCAGGCCAGTGTGCTGTGGTGGATGAGCATATTGGCGCTGATCGCGATTCTGTACGGCGCCTTGGTGTGCCTCAAGCAGGGGGACTGGAAGCGGCTAATTGCCTACTCCAGCGTCAGCCACATGGGCTTTTGCATGTTGGGCATCTTCTCGCTCAACCCCGCCGGCATCTCCGGCAGTATGTTGCAACAGGTGAACCATGGCGTCTCCACCGGGTTGCTGTTTTTGCTGGTGGGGCTGATGTACGAGCGGCGGCATACGCGCCAAATCGCGGATTACGGCGGATTGTTTCAGCCGATGCCCGCCTTCAGCATCGTGTTCCTGATCGCGGCCGTTAGCTCGATGGGGCTGCCGCCATTGAATGGATTTGTGGGCGAGCTGCGCATCCTCACCGGCGCCTTTGAGATGAGCGTCTATTGGGTTGTTTGGGCTGGTCTGGGTGTCGCGCTAACGGTGGCATACCTGCTTTGGAGTTATCAGAGAATCACTCTGGGCGAGGTGTCCAAATCGAACGCCGCGCTACCCGACCTGAGCGCGCGAGAGTGGGCCGTGGTGCTGCCGCTGCTGCTGGCGGCCATAGGCATTGGCCTTTACCCGCAGCCGCTATTTCAAATGCTGGAGCGCCCGGCAAAACAGATTGTCGAGAAAGTGAGGCCCAACTACTATGCTCAAACACATTAGCGTTCATGGTGCGCGGCAGCACAACCTCAAGGGCGTGAATGTCGAGATTCCGCGCAACACGCTGACCGTAATCACGGGCTTGAGCGGGTCTGGCAAGTCTTCGCTCGCCTTCGATACGATTTACGCCGAGGGCCAGCGCCGCTATGTCGAAACGTTGTCGCCCTACGCGCGGCAGTTTCTCGATCAGATGGAGCGGCCCGAAGTCGATTCGATCGAAGGCCTGAGCCCCGCGATTTCGATCGAGCAGAAGACCACGTCGCGCAGCCCGAGATCGACCGTCGGAACGATCACCGAGATTTACGACTACGTGCGCCTGTTGTACTCGTCGATCGGCGTCGCCCATTGCCCCAATTGCGGTACGGAGATCAGCCGTCAGACGACGTCGCAGATCCTGGAGCGCATTGCCGAGATCCCCGAAAACACGCGCGTCATGATCCTGGCCCCGATCGTTCGCGGGCGCAAGGGCGAGTACAAGAAAGAGCTGGAAAAGTTTGCCCGGCAGGGCTTCGTAAAGGCGCGCGTCGACGGCGTCATGCGCAGTCTAGAAGACGAGATTGTGCTCGACAAGCGCAAGAACCACACGATTGACGTGGTCGTGGACCGGCTGGTGCTGAAGGCCGACATCGGCAAGCGCTTGGAGGCGTCGATCGAGACGGCCACTAAACTTGCCGAAGGTCTGGTGTTGGTAAGCATCGGGGGCGACGCGGGCGCGGAGCCTGAAGAACGGCTGTACTCGCAGAAAATGGCTTGCCCGAATTGCGACACGAGTGTTCCGGCACTGGAGCCGCGCAGCTTTAGCTTCAACAGCCCCTATGGAGCCTGCGCGGAGTGCAACGGTTTGGGCAGCATGTGGAGCTTTGACGCGGACAAAATCATCATCGATGAGGCGCGGCCGCTGTTTGACGGCGGACTCGGGCCAGGCGCGGCTTCCAACTACCTGGGCCAGCGTGTCACCGACGGCGCCTGGAAAAACAACATCGATTTATCCAAACCCTGGAACAAGCTCTCGCCGCCGCAGCAGGAAGTATTGCTGAACGGCGGCAAGGGCGGTTATCCGGGTTTGTTGAAGCTGCTCAACGACAATCTCGAGAGCGCGACCGACAACTACCGCGAATACCTGCGGGACTATATGACCGCGCGCACCTGCCCCGTCTGCCACGGGCATCGGCTGCTGGCCTCAAGCCTGGCTGTGACCGTAAAGGGCATGAACGTCGCGGCCTTCAGCCAACTGAGCGTGCGCCGTGCCTTGGAGGCCGCGCGCAACTGGAAGCTGGGCAAGCGTGAAGATGAGATCGCCGGCAACGTGCTGGAAGAGATTCGCACGCGGCTTGAGTTCCTGGAAGCGGTGGGGCTGGACTATCTGAGCCTGGAGCGCAGCGCCCAGACACTGAGCGGCGGCGAGGCCCAGCGCATCCGCTTGGCCACTCAAATCGGCAGCCAACTGCGCGGCGTGCTCTACGTGTTGGACGAGCCATCCATCGGCCTGCATCCGCGTGACAATGAGCGCCTGCTGGGCACGCTCGAGCACTTGCGCGACATGGGGAACACCGTGCTGGTTGTCGAGCACGATCAAGACACGATCGAGCGCGCCGACTATGTCATCGACCTTGGCCCCGGCGCCGGCCGTCTGGGCGGCGAGGTAGTGGCCGCCGGTACCGCCAAAGAGATCGCCCGCAACAAGAACAGCCTGACCGGGCAGTATCTCAGCGGCGCGCGAGAGATCCCCGTGCCCGCCGTGCGGCGTCTGGGTAACGGCAAGCGCCTGCGCATCGAAAACGCCACGGAGCACAATCTGCAGAACGTCGACGCGGACTTTCCTCTCGGCATGTTCATCGCCGTGACCGGCGTATCGGGCAGCGGGAAATCGACGCTGGTGAACGATATCCTTTATCGCGCGCTGGCCAAAAACATTTATGGCGCCAAGGCCGAACCAGGCGCGCACCAGCGCCTGATGGGCTTGGGCGAGATCGACAAGGTAATCGACATCGATCAGAGTCCGATCGGCAGGACGCCCCGATCGAACCCCGCCACCTACACGCAGGTCTTTAGCCCCATTCGCGATCTCTATGCGATGCTGCCCGAGAGCCGCGAGCGCGGCTACAAGGGCGGGCGCTTCAGCTTCAACGTCAAAGGCGGGCGCTGCGAGGCTTGCCAAGGCGATGGCCTCAAACGCATTGAGATGAATTTTTTGCCTGACGTCTATGTCACCTGCGACATCTGCCGCGGCAAGCGCTACAACCACGAGACGCTGCAAGTGAAGTTCAAGGGCAAAAGCATCGCCGACCTGTTGGATACGACCATTGAGGACGCAGCGCCGTTGCTGGCCAACATCCCCAACATCTCGGTGAAGCTGGACACGCTGGTCGATGTTGGGCTGGGTTACCTGCACTTGGGGCAAAGCTCCACCACCCTGAGCGGCGGCGAGGCTCAGCGCATTAAGCTGGCCAAAGAGCTCAGCAAACGCCAGACCGGGCGCACCGTCTACATCCTCGACGAACCAACCACCGGCCTGCACTTCGAGGACGTCCGGCGGCTGCTGGAAGTGCTGCAAAAATTAGCCGATCTTGGCAACACCGTCATCGTCATCGAACACAATCTGGACGTGATCAAGTGCGCCGATTGGATCCTGGACATGGGCCCCGAGGGTGGCGAAGGCGGCGGTAAACTGATCGCCAGCGGTACGCCCGAGCAAATCGCCAAAGTCCGCAAGAGCTACACCGGCCAGGCGCTGGTGAAGGTGCTGGAGAGAGGCAAATAACCGATGACGGAGCGTGAAGCGCCGCCCGTGTGGAGCTACGAGGATCTCGCCATTCTATTGGGAATGGTGTTGCCCTCGCTGATTCTTTCGGCGTTGGCCGCCAAGCTGCTGGCGAGCTTCGTTCCGCAGCGCGGCGTCGTCACGGCGATCGTTCAAGCTCTGATTTACGCTGGCATCGCGGGAAGCTTGTATATGCTGATCAAGGTGCGCTACGGTGTGGACTTTGGAAGGGCCATGGCATGGCGGGTGCCGTGGCCGGGCATGCCGCTGACGGCGCTTCTCGGCCCCGCCTTGGCTTTCTCAATGGCGCTGCTGGCTTTGACGTTGAATGTGCCGCGCGAGGCAATGGCGATTGACGCGCTACTCCGGGACCGCGCCAGCATTTGGGCGATCGCCTTCGCCTCCACAACGATGGGCCCGCTGTTTGAAGAAATTGTTTTTCGCGGCTTCGCGCAGCCATTGTTTGTGCGCAGCTTGGGCCTTGCCGGGGGCCTGATCGCGACCGCGCTGCCCTTCTCGCTGCTGCACGGGCCGCAGTACAACTGGAACTGGCAGCGTTTACTGATCCTCACCTTGGCCAGTGTCGTATTTGGGCTTGTCCGGCACCGGACTGGTTCCACCGCCGCGTCCACATTGACGCACGCCGCCTACAATTTGACTTTTATGGCGGGAATTATTTTTCAGGGAGAGAGACTTCACCAAGCATGATCGAGACTTTGCGTTGGACCGACAAGGGCGTCGAGATGATCGACCAGACCCGCTTGCCGCATGTTGAGGAATTCGTGCTTTGCCGCGATTACCAGGAGGTGGCAACCGCGATCCGCGACATGATCATCCGCGGCGCTCCCGCCATTGGCGTGGCAGCGGCGATGGGCGTGGCGCTGGGCGCGCAGCAGGCCGGGGACGACACTTTCGACAGCGAATTCGCCGAGATCTGCGCGACGCTAGCCGCCACCCGCCCCACAGCCGTCAATCTCTTTTGGGGAATCGAACGGATGAAGCGCCTGCGTGAATCGATGAGTGGACAGCCGCTCGCCGCCGTGCGCGCCCGCCTGGTGGCGGAAGCGCAAATTATCCACGACGAAGACATCGCGATCAACCGCCGCATTGGCGCTCATGGCGCCCCGCTGGTGCCGGACGGCAAGACCGTGCTGACGCATTGCAACGCTGGCGCGCTGGCGACGGCCGGCTACGGTACCGCGCTGGGCGTCATCCGCGCCGCTGTGGAGGCTGGCAAGAAGATCGACGTCTTTGCCGACGAGACGAGACCTTTTCTGCAAGGCAGCCGTCTCACCGTCTGGGAGCTGCAAAAGGATGGCATCGACACCACGCTGATCACCGACAACATGGCCGGGCATTTTCTGCGTAGCGGTCGGATCGGCTGCGTCGTTGTCGGAGCGGACCGCATTGCCGGCAACGGCGATGTGGCCAATAAGATCGGTACGTATAGCGTGGCGGTGTTGGCCAAGGAGAACGGTATTCCGTTCTACGTGGCGGCTCCAATCTCAACGCTGGATCTTACGCTGGACACTGGCGATAAGATTCCGATCGAAGAGCGTGCCGCCAGCGAGGTGACGGCGATGTTTGGCCATAAGGTGGCCCCCGAAGGCACCAAGGTGAAGAACCCCGCTTTTGACGTCACGCCCAACCGCTACGTCAGCGCGATCATCACCGAGCGCGGTGTGGCCCGCGCCCCATTTGAAAAATCTTTACGGGAACTGGTAGAAGGTAAGTAGACATGATCAAGAAGCTTCTCTTATTGGCCTGCGCCGCCTTGGCGCTGCCGGCCGCAAATGAATACAGCAATCGCCGCGCCCCCAGCTTTTCGCTGCCCGACGTTACCATGGCGCAGCACGACATCCTCGACTATCGCGGCAAGGTGCTGATCCTCGAGTTCCTGCAAACCAAATGCGAGAAATGCCAGACGCTGACTAAGATGATCGAGGGTAAGATCAAACCCAAGTACGGCGCAAACGTAGCGGTGCTCAGCATCGTGGTGCCGCCCGATACCTTCGACGACGTCAAGAAATACATGGGTGTCTTTAAAGTAACCAGTCCGATCCTGTTTGATATGGGCCAAGTGGCGGGCAGCTATGTGAAGGCGTCGCCGCAAAAGCCGGCGATGTTTTTCCCGCATGTCTTCCTCATCGATCAACAGGGTATGATCCGGAGCGATTGGCAGTGGCAAGCCCCGGGGGCTTACCCCGAAGTCATGGCCGGCGAGGGCCTGATGGCCCAAATCGACAAGCTGCTGGCCGAAGCCGCTCCCGCCAAGAAGAAATAGCGCTAGGCTAGCGGATGTGAAGGCTTGCGTCACAGCCGTTTTGTGCGCCCTGAGCGCGTTTGCCGATCAGGGTCTGCATATGACTGTGCGCTCGGGAGACCTGGACGGAGTCAAGGCGCTGCTCGCCGCTGGCGCGCCGGTGAATGAACGCGACAGCCTGGGCGGCACGCCACTGCACGATGCTGCTTGGGGCGGCTATCTCGAAATCGCCCAACTCCTGCTGGAGCGCGGGGCCGACGTGGACGCCCCGCACATTGAAGTCAACACGGCTCACGCCGAGAGCGGCTCCACGCCGCTGCACTACGCGATTCTCACCAACCATCTCGACGTCGTCAAGCTGCTGGCCGCCAAGGGTGCCGACCTGAACCGCCGTCACCGCCTGGGCTCAACAGCCCTGCATCTGGCGGCAAGCCGCGGCAACACCGAAATCGCCGCTTTCCTGATTGAGCAGAAGGTGGCCATCGACCCCGAGGATGGCAGCGGAGCCACTCCGCTGGACGAGGCGGCCTGGAAGGGACATGCCCCCATTGTCGAGCTGCTGCTGAATGCGGGCGCCAACCCACGCCACAAAATCAAAGATTCACGCACAACGCCGCTGCACGAAGCCTGTGCCCGCGGCCATATCGACGCGGCGCGCTTGCTCCTGATGGCCGGCGCGGAGCTTGAGGCCAAGGACCAGTCCGGCGCGACGCCGGTCGATGAGGCGCTGAAGCAGCGGCACACAGAGCTGGTCAATTACCTCATGGGCAAGGGGGCAACGATCGCCGCGAGCGCCAAGCAAATGGAAGAGGCCGTTTTGCAGGGCAAGGCCGACGTGGTGCGGTTGTTACTGGACAAGGGTCTCGATCCCGACGCCCCCACGCAAAACGGCAGCACTCTGATTCACGACGCCTGCCTAAAAGGCCACGTTGCCGTCGCGGAGATGCTCTTGGCCGCCGGGGCCAGCCCCAACGCCCAAAACTCCAATGGCGCCACCCCGCTGCACGATGCTGCTTTGGCCGGGCAACTGGCCGCCGCCAAGCTATTGCTGGAAAGGGGTGCCGACATCAACGCCCGCGATCGTGAGTCGCTGGCAACGCCGCTGCACTACGCCGCAAGCTGGGGGCGCGAGGAGATCGTCGAGCTGCTAGTGAGCAAAGGGGCGAATCAGATGTTGAAGAACAAGCTTGGCAAAACAGCCGCCGATCTAGCCAAAGCCTCAGCCCGCTAGCGGCTTCTTCTGTTCCGGGAAGATGGCGTAGCCTTCGGGCGCGCCCACTTTCTCGTTCAACCAGACCAGGCGTTTGCGCAGTTCGCGGCTCTGAATTTGGCGCGGGCCCGGTTCGACGTCAATGTCGCAGCACAGCCCGTGCAGGTAAAGCGTCAGCGTATCGGCGGTGGCGATGCGGGCGTAGGCCTGGAACTGCTTGGAATCGCGCCATGGCGTGCCGCTCTTACTGACAAGTTCGTCCTTGGCGCGCCAGCTATCCTCGTCTACGTCCCCATGTACCCGGCGTTTGAGTTCATCGCGCAGAATCTCTTCAAAGCCAGCCCAGAACTTGGGCTCCGCGCGATCGGCCACTTTTGCGGCGATGGTGCGGAAGAAGCGGTAGTGATAATCTCCGCTGTCGCAGCCCTGCACGGCAAAGGTCAGCACGACGTTGCCGTCTTCCTGAAACTCGTTCTGCCAAACGCGATCTTCGGTCTCGATTTTGGGGGCCTCCATCGCGACGGTAGAACCATCGGCACCTTCAAGATGCGGCACCAGAACGATCGAAATCTCGGGAAGCAACTCGCGGACCATCGGAGGCAGGGCGCTCACCGGGTCGTAGATCAGTTCCTTCTCATCCTCTTCGTTCAGGCGCAGCCCGGCGGAATAGAATTTGATTTTGCCCGACAGCGGCACCATATCTTTGCGGAAACGTTCCGCGAAATCCCGAACGGTCAAGCTCTCTGTCATCAACACTTGGATGATAGCGCGATACGCTGGAGGGCAGTGGGGCGGAAAATCTTGATCTCGGCGGGTGAAGCGAGCGGCGATTTTTACGCGACCGGGCTGATTGCCGCGCTCCGCCGGCGGCGCGGCGATCTCGATTTTTTTGGCTGCGCCCAGCCCGAGATGCGCGCCGCCGGCGTGCGGCCCGCCATGGACGCCGAGAAACTGGGCGTCGTCGGCTTGGTTGAGGTGGTCAAACACCTGCCTGCGATCTACGGTGAGTACCGCAAGCTGTTGCGCGCCGCCCGCGAGGAGAAGCCCGATCTGGCCATCCTCACCGATTCGCCTGACTTCAACCTGCGCGTCGCCCGCCATCTGCGCGAGATGGGCGTCCCGGTGGTCTATCTGGTCGCGCCGCAGGTCTGGGCCTGGCGCCAGGGTCGCGTCAAGCAAATGCGCCGCGATCTACGCCAATTGCTTTGCATCTTCCCTTTTGAACTGCCCTGGTTTGAGGCCCGCAGCGTGCGCACTCAATACATCGGGCATCCGATGGCCCGCCACATCGCGCCAACCGTCTCGCGCGAGGCCTGGTTCGCCGAACAATCGCTCGATTTGAGTAAACCAGTCGTTGCCTTGCTCCCGGGAAGCAGGCGAGGTGAAATTACACGTCATTTGCCGGCTCTGCTGGACGCCGTCGCCCGCCTGCCCGGTGTCCAATTCGTGCTCGGTACGCCGCCATCGGTCGGTGCCGCCTTTTTTGCTAACCAATCCCTCCCGCCATCCATCAATCTGATTGAGGGCCGCACCTGGGATTTACTGGCACACTGTGAAGTGGCGCTGGCGGCTTCAGGTACGGTAACGATGGAAGCCGCTCTTCTCGGTACACCCGTGGTGAGCTACTACAGGGTGGCCGGGTTGAGCTGGTGGATTGGTCGTTTGCTGGTGGATGTGCCGTTCTACACAATGGTCAATCTGGTGGCCGGTAAACGAGTGATTCCGGAGCTGATGCAGGACGAAATGACCGGCGAGCGGTTGGCGTCGGAAACTCTGCGTTTGCTTCAAGGCGACCGGGAACGGGATGATATGAAGAGGGGCCTGGGGGAAGTGGCGAGCGCTCTGCGCAGCGATCACGACCCGTTTGAGACCGCAGCCCGGATTGTAGATGAGATTTTGGAAGAAAACTATGCGATTGCTGCCGATTCTGTTACTTAGCGCGACCTTGTTTGCCCAGCAGGACAAACGGGGGCGCATCGATGTGGAACACTACGACATCGACGCGGAGATACAACCATCCACCCAGACTCTTGTCGCCAAAGTGCGGATGCGCTTGGTGCCGATCGACGATCGCCTGTCGTCCATCCAACTGGATTTCAACGATGCCATGAACGTCGCCAGCATCACCGATGAGAGCGGCACGCAGCTTAACCTCGCCAAGACCACAGACTTCAACTATCGCGTGCAGTTTCCGCAGCCGCTGGCCAAGGGCAAAGCCGTGACGCTCACCTTCAGCTACCAGGGGCGCCTGGATGGCCGCGAGGAAAGCCCCGTCTACGGCATCCGCTTTGCCGCGATCGAGGCCACCGGCGCCGCCATCCTGTACCCTTCCCGCTGGTTCCCGGTCAACGAATACACTGCGGACCGATACACGATGAACCTCAACGTCACTGTGCCGGCCGAGTTCCGCGTGCTCGCCTCGGGCATCGACCTCAAGAGCGACGCGGACGGTAAGGCCACGTACAGCTTCAAAACAACGCAGCCAGCCATCTACGGCAGCTTCGCCGTCGTGCGCGGAACCGCTGAGCGCATTAGCGCCGAGGGCGTCACCAGCACGGTCTACTTCAAGACGCCCGGCATGGCCAAGGCAACCGGCGAGATGGTGTCCAAGGCGATGACCTTTCTATCGGATCTGAATGGCAAGCCGCCCGCCGTCAACTTGACACTGGTCGAAACCTTCAAGGGCTTCCCCAATGGCTACACCGCCCCGGGGCTGTTGTTCTTATCGCCCAGCGGCATCGGTTCCGAACCGAACCCCCGCCTGATCGTCAATCAAGTCTCGCGGCAATGGTGGGGTGCGCTGGTGTCGCCCATCTCGCGCAACCACATCTGGATCATCAATGGCTTGGCGCGCTACTCGGAGTCGCTCTACTTTGAATCGACAGGCGGGGCTGCGGCCGTGGAGTCCGAAATTCGCGACGTCTATGTCGAAGCCCTCACGCAGCCCGAGCCGCCGCTGATCCAAAGCTCCCGCTATGAAGATTACTCGCCCGAGTTCTGGGCCGCCACCGCCGGCAAAGGTTCCGCCGTGCTCAACATGTTGCGCGGCATCGTCGGCAAGGACAAGTTCCCCGAGATCCTGAAGCGCTTCGCCAAGGACAATGCTTATAAGCAGGTTTCGACAAATGACTTCCGCAAGGCCGCCGAGGCGGTGGCGGGACAAGACCTGAACTACTTCTTCATCCAATGGATTGAGTCCTCCGGCGCGCCAGAATTCAAGCTGAGCTATACCGTCTTCCGCACCACCAAGGGCTTCCGCGTCCTGGGCAAGGTCTCGCAAGATCTGGACACCTTCCGCATGCCGGTGAAATTGAAGATCGAGACCGAAGGCAACCCGGAAGAGAAGACCGTTGAGGTGGTTGGCACGTCATCTGAGTTCAGCGTCGAAACCTTCGGCAAGCCGATCTCGGTAAAGCTAGACCCCGACATGCAGGTGCTGCGCTACGACGACAAGATTCGCGTGGCGGTGGCGATTCGCAAGGGCGAGCAATTTGCCGAGGTCAGCGATTTTGACGAGGCGCTAAAGCAGTATCAAGCGGCCCTCGAAGTGAATCGCAATTCCTCGCTAGGCCACTATCGCGTGGCGGAGATCTTCTTTTTGCGCAACAGCTATCAATCGGCCGCCAACGAGTTTCGCGAGGTGTTGAACGGTGATCTGGAGCCCAAATGGACCGAGGTGTGGACGCACATCAACCT
>JANXUM010000042.1 GCA_025356215.1 Bryobacter sp.
CCGGTCTTGAACTCGAGGGTGAGCTCATAGTCTTTGCATGATTTGACGGTGCGGAGCCATGTGTAGGGTCCGCTGTCGACTGAGATCACACCGTTGACGACGCGGAAGTTGGCCGTGCCCTCGGGGACCCAGCCAGAAAGGGTTTTGCCGTCAAAGAGGGGCTGCCACGGGGCGGCGGCGAGGAGAAGGAGGGCCAAGAGGGGCATAGCTGATTATAAGAGGGCCGCTTGGGGCTATGTGGAGGGGTGGGGTGCCCAACGGGGCTCGAACCCGTGACATCCGGAATCACAATCCGGCGCTCTACCAACTGAGCTATGGGCACCGTGAGGCGCTAACTTCTAAAGTTTATCACTTTGCCATGCCAGCTTGCTTCCACATCTGGTCCACTCGCGATTTCACCGCCGCGTCCATGTCGATCACTGGAGGCCATTCCCGTGCAAAGCCCTCCGTCGCCCACTTCTTGGTTCCGTCCACGCCCATCTTTGAACCGTAATTGGGCATGCGACTCGAATGATCGAGCGAATCGATGGGGCCCATGACGAATTCGACGTCGCGCTGGGGATCGATGTTGTTGAAGACCTTCCAGGCTACCTCTGAATGATTGCTTACGTCCACATCCTCGTCGACGACAACGATGCACTTGGTGAACATCGCCTGGCCCAGGCCCCAGATTGCGTGCATCACTTTACGCGCGTGGCCGGGGTAGGATTTCTTGATGCTCACCAGCATCAGGTTGTGGAAAACGCCCTCGGCGGGCATCGAGATGTCGCGGACCTCGGGGATCTGCAGGCGCATCAGCGGCAGGAAGACGCGCTCGATCGATTTGCCCATCCAGTAATCCTCCATCGGCGGGGGGCCGACGATGGTGCAGGCGTAGGTGGGCTTCTTGCGATGTGTAATCGCGGTGAGGTGAAAGACCGGGTAATCGTCGGGGAGCGTGTAGAAGCCGGTGTGGTCGCCGAAGGGGCCTTCGCTGCGGAGCTCGCCCAACTCGATGTAGCCCTCGAGGACGATCTCGGCTTCGGCAGGGACTTCAATATCCACCGTCTTGCATTTGACCATCTCGACGGGCTTTGACCGCAGGAATCCAGCCATCATCATTTCGTCGATCTCGGGAGGCAGGGGAAGGATGGCCGAGTACATCACGGCGGGGTCGGCACCGATGGCGACGGCGACCTCCATGCGCTTTTGTTTGCCTTCGGCGAGCAGCTTGCGGTAGTGATCCGCGCCTTGTTTATGGAGCTGCCAGTGCATGCCGGTGGTCTTAGAATCGTAGACCTGCATGCGGTACATCCCGCAGTTGCGCTTGCCGGTGGTGGGGTTCTTGGAGAAGACCAGCGGCAGAGTGATGAAGCGGCCGCCGTCTTGCGGCCAGCAATGCAGGATGGGGAATTCGTCGAGCGATAGGTTGTCAGTCTTGACGACCTCCTGCACGGGGCCGCTGGAGACTTCTTTGGGGAAGAAGCTGCCGATCTCGGCCAGCATAGGCAGCATCTTGAGCTTGCCCATCAGGCCTTCGGGCATCTTGAGCTGGATGAAGTCGGTGATGCGCTTGGCGATGTCGTCCAGCGAATCGACGCCGAGAGCCATCTTCATCCGCTTGTCGCTGGCGAAGAGGTTGATCGCCAGCGGCATGTCGTAGCCCTTGGGCTTCTCGAACAGGAGCGCGGGGCCGCCGGATTTGACGGCGCGGTCGGCGAACTCGGTAATCTCGAGGTGTGGGTCGACCTCGAAGGGGATGCGTTTGAGTTCGCCCGCCTTTTCGAGGGCTGCGATGAATTCGGACAGGTTCTGGTAGTGCATCTGCTTTTATTATGGAAGGGTGACGAAGAGAACAGTATTGGTAACCGGCGCGAGCCGCGGAATTGGATTGGCCTGCGCGCAGGAACTGGCGGGCGTTGGGCACAAGGTGCTGCTGGCGGCGCGCAACCTGGAGACGCTGCAAGTTGCCGCGGCGGCCATTAACGCGGGGGGTGGAGAGGCCTTTGCGGCCACCATCGATTTAGCTTCGCTTGATTCCATACAAAGTTCCATCAAGGAGATGATCGCGCAGCACGGGCCGATCCACATTCTCGTCAACAACGCGGGGGTGACCAAGGACGGCTTGTCGATGCGGATGAAGGCAGAGGATTGGAACAGCGTGATCCAGACAAACCTGACCGGCGCTTTTCTCTGTTGCCAGGGCGTGATGTCGGGCATGATGAAGGAGCGCTGGGGGCGGATTATCAATATCGCGAGCGTTGTGGGCGAGATGGGGAGCCCGGGGCAGTCGAACTATGTGGCGTCCAAGGCGGGGTTGATCGGGTTGACTAAGAGTTTGTCCCAGGAGCTTGCCTCGCGCAACATCACGGTGAATGCCGTGACACCGGGTTTTATCGAGACCGATATGACGGCGGTGTTGACAGAGGAACAGAAGGAGCGGATTATGGCACTGATTCCGTTGAAGCGATTGGGACAGGCCAGCGATATTGCTGCCGCCGTTAAGTTTTTAGCAAGCGAGGAAGCTGGCTATATC
>JANXUM010000082.1 GCA_025356215.1 Bryobacter sp.
TGCTTTTTGCTCGCGGCAACACCGAACTTCTGGCCAGCCCGTGCGTCGCCGTCGTGGGCACGCGCCGTCCTTCGCCCTACGGGACGGCGGTCACCGACCGGTTTGCGCGAGAGCTTGCGCTGGCGGGCCTCACAATCGTCAGCGGGATGGCGCGGGGTATCGATACTGCCGCTCATACCGCCGCCTTGGGCGCGGACGGCAAGACAATCGCCGTCCTTGGCTGTGGCGTCGACATCGTTTACCCCGCTGAAAATAAGAAACTAGCCGCCCAGATTGCCCGCGATGGCTTGGTTCTGAGCGAGTATCCGCTGCGTACACCTGGCTATCCGCAAAACTTTCCGGTGCGCAACCGGATCGTCAGCGGACTCAGTTATGGCGTGATGATTGTTGAGGGCGCGCAGTATTCGGGCTCGGCGATCACGGCGCGAGTGGCTCTCGATCAGGGCAGGGAAGTCTTCGCGGTGCCTGGAAACATCACATCTAAGCAGAGCTGGGGACCAAATCTGCTAATCCGGCAAGGCGCGCGATTGGTGCAAGAGCCCAGCGATGTTTTGTGCGACTTGCCCCTGGAGGCGCGACAAAGATTGCAGGCATCCGGCAAGCAGCGGTTGCTTGAAGTGCATCCGGAGTCTGCCAATGAGCACCCGATGGCCCAACTGCGGGCGCTGGTCGTACAGGCCCTGCCTTACGACGACCCTCTCTCGATGGACGAACTGCACGCCAAGCTCAACAAGACCGGCATGGTGAGCTTGACGGAACTGATCTCAATCCTGTTCGAACTGGAACTTGACGGCATCGTCCGCCAATTGCCGGGCAAGGCATATGTGCGCGTCTGGCACTAGAACTCGATCTCAACCTCTTCTTCTTCCGCCGCAGCAGTCTTTTTACCAGCCTTCTTGGCGGGCTTCTTGCTGGCTTTGGTCGCCTTGGCCGCGCGTCGCGTCTTGGCGCCCTTCTTAACAACCGTCGGGCCACCCTGATCGATGATTTGCTGAGCGCGCGCCGCCAATAGCGCAAAGGATTCCTCGGGCGTCATCGTCATCGGGTCGCTTCCGCGAGGCGTTGTCGCATTTGTTTCGCCGTCGGTGACGTAGGCGCCATAGCGCCCGCTCAACAGACGTACTTGCTTGCCATTGGCCGGGTTGACGCCAAAGTCCTTCAACGCGGTCTGCTGCCGTGCCGCGCCGCCGCGGCCGCGCGCTTTAGGCTGGCGGATTAACTCCATCGCTTGCTCAAGCGTCACGTCGATCGGCGAAAGGTCGGCTGGCAAGCTGCGCGTCTCGGTGCCGCTTTGGACATACGGGCCAAAGCGGCCATTCGCGGCAACTACTTTCTCTCCCGTGTCCGGGCTGTTGCCTAAGTTCTTTGGCAGCGCCAAAAGCTTGGAGGCGTGAGCCAGATCGACGTCCTTCAGGTCGGTTCCTTGCACAAGCGATGCCATCTTCGGCTTGGCGCCGTCGCGCCCGTCGCCTAGTTGTACGTAAGGACCGTAGCGGCCCACCTTAAGGTAGACCGGCATCCCCATCTCGGGATGCAGACCGAGACTCTCCGGCTCTTTGCTCGCGTTCTCGAGCATCTCCAGCGCCCTGGCCAGGGTCAGCTCATCGGGCGGCATCTCGTCCTGTACGCTGGCCCGGCGCTCGCCGTCGCTGATGAAGGGGCCGTAGCGACCGATGCGCACTTCCACCTTCTTGCCTTCCCATTCACCCAACGGAAGACCGTTGATAATGCGCGGGTCGATCTCCTGCTCGCCGGTCTTCACCAAGTCCTTCAAACCCGGCAGCCCGTCGCCAAAGTAAAAGGCTTTTAAATAGACGGCACTGGTCTCTTCGCCACGCGAGATCGAGTCCAGGTCGTCCTCAAGATTCGCCGTGTATTTGTAATCGATGAAATTCGCAAAGTGCTGCTCAAGCAAGCCCACCACGCCCATCGCCGTGAAGGTGGGCACCAGCGCCGTGCCTTTCTTAAAGGCGTAGCTACGGTTTAAAACCAGTTCCACGATCGAGGCCCACGTGCTCGGTCGACCGATGCCGAGCTTCTCCAACTCGCGGATCAGCGAGCCTTCCGTAAAGCGATTGGGCGGCTGCGTCGAGCGCTCCAGCGAATCCGCCTTGAGTGTCTTCAGCCCGTCGCCCGCGCTCATCTGCGGCAGCACGCGGTCTTGCTCGTTCGGTGCGTCCTCGTCGGCGGAATCTTCGGTGTAAGCCTTCAAGAAGCCCGCAAACTCGATCGTCTTGCCGCTGGCGCGCAGCGTCGCGTCACCCGCTTCAATCAATACCGCTGTATTGGTGCCGCGCGCGTCGGCCATCTGACAGGCCACGGTGCGCTTGTAAATCAGGTCATAGAGACGGAAAGCCTCTTGGCCCAACGACGCCATCACCGCGTCTGGGGCTGTGAAACGGTCGCCCGCCGGGCGGATCGCTTCGTGCGCTTCCTGCGCATTCTTTACTTTGGTTTCGTAGGTGCGCACCGAGGGGGAAAGAAATTCCTTACCGTATTCCTCAGTGATCAAAGATCGGGCCGCGCGGATCGCTTCCTGAGACAGCGAAGTCGAGTCAGTACGCATATACGTAATGAATCCGTTTTCGTAAAGTTGCTGGGCAACCTGCATCGTGCGCTTGGCGGAATAACGCAGCTTGGAATTGGATTCCATCTGCAGGCTGCTAGTGACGAAGGGTGCCGCTGGGCGCTGCACGAATGGCTTTTGCTCAACAGTCTTCACCGCGACCGGGCCGGCGTTCAACAGGCCCACCACGCGCTCTGCTCCCGCCCGATCCAGCAGCACCAAGGCGTCGGCGTCGTCCAGCTTACCCGTGTCGGGGTTGAAATCCTTGCTCGTGGCAACGCGCTTGCCGGCGATTTGCAATAGCTCGGCTTCAAAGGCCGGCTCCGCGCCAGGCTTCGCAAATTTCGCCTTTACGCCCCAATAACCGGCTGTGCGAAATCGGATGCGTGCCCGCTCCCGCTCAACCAACAAGCGCACCGCGACGCTCTGCACGCGCCCGGCGCTCAGGCCCGGCGCCATCTTCTTCCACAGCAGCGGGCTGACCTCGTAGCCGAACAGCCGGTCGATGATGCGGCGCGTTTCCTGCGCCCGCACCAAGTCCTCATCGATGTCGCGTGCGTTCTCCAGCGAATGCTGAATCGCTTCCTTAGTGATCTCGTGGAACACCAGGCGCCGCGTCGGCACCTTTGGCTTGAGTACTTCCCGCAGGTGCCAAGAGATGGACTCCCCTTCGCGGTCTTCGTCAGTCGCCAGAAACAGGGCGCTGGAATCTTTCAGCAGATCCTGCAGTTCTTTGACTTGGTCCTTCTTGTTTTTTGGGACCACATATACCGGCTCAAAATTGGAGTCAACGTTGACGCCCAGCCGCGCCCACGACTCTTTTTTCAACTTTGCCGGCACCTCGGAGGCGTTCTCCGGCAGATCCCGCACGTGTCCCATCGACGCGCGAACAATATAATCCTTGCCCAGGAATTTGGTGATTGTTTTCGCTTTTGTCGGAGACTCGACGATGACCAGTGACTTCGCTGCCATGACTCAATAGACCGTTCTGATGTAGTTTCACCGATTGGGTTACCCTCAATGCATCCGCACCCTCTCAGCTACCGAAGAGTGTACAACGGAATTGAACCATGCCTGCTGACGCCTGCCCCTGCCCCCGCTGTTCCGCCGGCCTGATCGTGCTGAAACATTCGCATGAAAACAAACCGTTTTACGGCTGCACCCGCTTCCCCCGCTGCGAATTCAGCTCCTCGCGGCCTGTCGTCTCCGAGCGCTGCCCGCAGTGCTCCAGTCCTTATCTAGTCGAAAAAGCGGTACGCAAGGTTCTCTGGTCCGTCTGCCCAAATCGTGAATGTAAATATGAACGTCGGCTGAGCCCTTTTTAAGGATCTTTTGCGCGTAAACTAGCGTCTGCTAACTTAGTGTTTGCTAGCCAATGACCCTTCCGATCCGTTTGAGTAGCCAACAGCGCCGAAGCGCTATTCTTGATGCGGCAATCCGCCTCTTCGCCGAGCGCGGCTTCCGCGGCGTCACCACACGCGAGCTTGCCGCCGCCGTAGGGGTCAGTGAACCTGTTCTTTATCAACACTTTCCAAGTAAGAAAGAGCTCTACACCGCCATCATCGAGGCGTCCAAGGATGAGGGCTACAGCACTGCTTTGGCGGGCTTGGAGCACATGGCCGCCAGTGGCAATGATGAAGAATTCTTTAATCATCTGGCCCACGCAATGATTCTCTGGCACCAGACCAAACCCGATCTGATCCGGCTTAAGCTCTTCGCCGCGCTCGAGGGACACCAACTGATGGAAGAGTTGCACGAAAAGCAGACTCAGCCATTTATCGACATCATCACTGGATACATCGCCCGCCGGATGGAGGAGGGCGTCTTCCTCGAGGTTAACCCGCTTGGCGCGGCCTTCGCTTTTTGCGGCATGGTGGGCCAGTACTGCCAGAGCAGCATCTTATTCCGTTCCGCCATCAGCGCCGGCATCGACCGTGACGAGATGGTCAACCTAACCGTCCAGATTTTTCTCAATGGAATCCGTCAACAAAAATCATGAAACCGCTAATTAACCTGCTCCCCGCACTGCTAATCCTGTTCGCCGCCTGCTCGAAGAAGCAGGATGCCGTTAAGTCCACCGCGCCGGTCGCTCCCGCAGAAATTCAAGTACGGGTTCAGCCTGCCATGGCCAAGAGCCTGGACAAATCCATCGACGTCACGGGCACGCTTGAAGCCGACGAGACCGTCAATCTGAGTTTCGAGATTGCGGGCCGGGTTGCCGCCTTCCGCGTCGACTTCGGCCAGTTGGTCAAGAAAGGCGAGATCATCGCCGAACTCGACAAGCGCGAATACGAATGGCAACTGGAGCGTGCCCGAGCCAACGTTGCTCAATTGTCTTCGCGCCTGGGCATGAAGAATTGGGACGACCCCTACCCCACCTCCACCGCCAACATGCGCCAGGCGCAGGCCAACCTCGAAGACGCCAAATCGAAGTACGATTCGGCCGCCAAGCTGGTGCAGAGCGGCGACATTTCCAAAGAGCGTTCCGTCGAATTGCAAAAGACCTTGCAGGCACGGCAAGCGATGATCGACGCCTCGCGCGACGAGTTGAACATGATGATCGCCCAGCTTCGCGCGCAAAAGGCGGACCTTGAGATCGCCACCAAGAAGCTCTCCGACACCGTGATCCGCGCGCCCTTCGACGGTGGCATCAGCGTCAAGTCGGTCAGCCCCGGACAGTACATCAAAGAGAACACCACGGTCGCGACGCTGGTCAAGACTACGCCCCTGCGTTTGCGAGTCGAGGTGCCCGAAAACTATTCGCCACTCATCAAGCCGGGCAGTGTCGTCGCCTTCACCACCGATGCCGCGCCGGGCAAAGAATTTGACGCAGTGATCCAAAAGCTGAACCCAAGTTTTGACTCAAAGAATCGCACCCTGATGGCGGAATCGAAGATCAGCATCGCGGACCCTCGCCTGCGACCGGGCACCTTCGTCCAGGTGCGCCTCGTCACCCGCCGCGCCGATCAGGTTGTGATGGTGCCCAAGGGTGCCATCTATTCGATCGCCGGACTGACCAAAGTCTTTGTAATCCGGGATGGCAAGGCGGTGGAGGTGCGGATTCCACCCGCCGCCGAATTGGATGGCTGGGCTGAGGCCCCGGCTGGCTCCATCCGGGCTGGCGAGCCGATCGCCGTGAGCAACCTCTTGAACCTTGTCAACGGCGTCGCGGTGAAAACCCTCTAGGTACACACAATGCAAAAACTAGCCGAAATCTGTATTAAGCGACCCGTTTTCGCCACCATGCTGATCATGGCGCTTGTGGTGTTGGGGCTCGACTCCTACCGCAAGCTGGGCGTCGACTTCTTCCCCAAGGTGGAATTCCCTTTCGTCACGATCACGACGCAACTGCCCGGTGCCTCTCCTGAGGAAGTTGAAAGCCAAGTCACCAAGCGCATTGAAGAGGCGGTCAACACGATCTCCGGCATCGACGAATTGCGCTCTACCTCCAGCGAAGGCAACTCACTCGTCGCCATCCAGTTCAGCCTCGATAAAGACGGCGAGACCGGCGCGCAAGAAGTGCGCGACAAGGTCAGCCAAGTGCTGAACCAACTCCCCAAAGACGCAAAGCAACCGGTAATCCAAAAGGTGGCCACCGACGCTTCGCCCGTCATCAGCATCGTCGTAAGCTCGCCGCGCGAGATCCGGGAAACCACCAAGCTGGTGGACGACCTGATCAAAAAGAACATCGAGAGCCTAAATGGCGTCGGTGAGGTCCGCTTCGTCGGCGACCGCGTGCGTCAAATTCAGGTCGTTCTCGACGGTGAGAAGCTCTACAGCTACAACCTCAACATCGATCAGATTCGCGCCGCGCTGGCGACGCAAAATGTTGAAGTGCCCGGCGGCCGCGTCGATCAAGGCGCGCGCGAAGTCAGCCTGCGCACCCTCGGACGCTTGCTGCGCCCGGAAGAATTCGCCGACATCGTCATTGGCAACCTGAACGGTGCGCCCATCCGCGTGCGCGACGTCGGCCATGTCGCCGATGGGGTGCAAGAGCCGCGCTCGCTTGCCCGCATCAATGGGGTCCCGGCGGTCGTGCTTGAGGTCCGCAAACAAGCGGGTACCAACTCGCTTGACGTTATCGCAATCGTAAAAGACCGCATTAAGACGCTCCAGGATTCCAAGCTGTTGCCTATCGATTTGCAGGTCGACTACTCGCGCGACCAGAGCTTCTTCATCAAAGGCGCGTTTGACGCCGTCCAGGCTCACTTGGTCGAAGGCGGCATCTTTGCCGCTATCGTTGTGCTGCTCTTCATTCGCAGTTGGCGTGCCACGCTCATCGCCGCCCTCGCCATCCCCACCTCGATCATCTCCACCTACACGCTGATGAACCTGATGGGCTTTACGCTCAATCAGATCTCGATGCTGGCGCTAGTCTTGATGGTGGGCATCGTCATCGACGACGCGATCGTTGTGCTGGAAAACATCTTCCGCTTCATGGAAGAAAAGGGAATGGGGCCTGTCGAGGCCGCCATCGAAGGCACGCGCGAGATCGGGTTGGCCGTGCTTGCCACCACTCTCAGCCTCGCCGTCGTCTTTATGCCCGTCGCGTTGATGAGCGGCATCGTCGGTCGCTTCATGTCAAGCTTCGGCTTTACTGCCGCCTTCGCCGTGATGGTCAGCCTGCTCGTCAGCTTTACGCTCACGCCCGCGCTGTCGGCCAAGTTCCTCAAGCCGGCCGCTCCTGGAGCGCACAAGAACACCAAAGACGGCATCCTCTTCAAAGTCTTTGCCCGACCTTACATGGGCCTGCTCGGCTGGAGCATGCGCCATCGCTGGGTGATCGTCGTCATTTCGATCGCCGTGACTTACTCATCGGGCCCGCTGTTTATGAGCATGGGCAAAGACTTCCTCCCGGTGGACGACCAGAGCTACTTTGAAGTCACCGTGCGGACCCCGCCTGGCTCGTCGCTCGATGGCACGACGCAGGGCATCAACCTCGTCGAGACCGAGCTCAAGAAATTACCCGGCCTGAAGTACCTTCTCACCACCATCGGCGCCGACATTCAGAAGCGCGTCGATCGCGGTAGTATCATCGTCCAACTCGTTCAGCCCGAAGAGCGCAAGTTCACCCAGCAACAACTGATGGAACAGGCTCGCGATCTGATCAAGCCGCTCTCCAGAGACATGATCGTCGGCGTCCAACTGCCCGCGCTGATCTCCGGTGGCGCTAGCGATCGCGACTTCCAGTTCTACGTCCAAGGGCCCGATCTGGCGCAGCTCGAAAAATATTCCCGCGCCATCATGCAAAAGTTGGGCGAAGTGCCCGGAGTGGCTGACATCGACATGTCCTACGAGCCCGGCAAGCCGGAACTTCGCGTCGACATCAATCGCGACAAAGCAGCCGACCTCAACGTCAGCGTCAACAGTATCGCCACCGCCCTGCGTACCCTCGTCGCCGGCGACGATCAAGTCACCACTTACCGTGAGGGCGACGACCGTTACGACGTGCAGGTGCGCGTCGACAAGCAGTTCCGCAACTCGCCCCAAGCCCTCAACCGCCTCTTTGTGCCTTCCACCACTCTCGGCAACGTACCCGTTTCGAATGTGGCGGTCCTAACTGCCGCCACCGGCCCTACCGCCATCGACCGCTACAATCGCCAACGCCAGATCTTGATTCAGGCCAACATCACCAAGGGCGGTTCGCTGTCCGACGCCCTCGCCGCCACGCAAAAGATCGTTCAGGATCTCAACATGCCACCGCAGTACGCCACTGGCACCGTTGGCCGATCCAAGGAATTCGCCAAGGCGGGCGTCAACTTCATCGCCGCCTTCGTTCTCTGCTTCGCCTTCATGTACATGATTCTGGCGGCGCAGTTTGAGAGCTTCCTCGATCCGATCACGATCTTGTTGAGCCTACCGCTCAGCGTTCCTTTCGCGTTGCTAAGCCTGAAGATCGCTGGCGAGAACTACAACATCATCTATACGTCCGTGGGCATCCTCGTGCTCTTCGGCATCGTCAAGAAGAACTCAATCCTGCAAGTGGACCATATCAAGCATCTGCGCCGCGAAGGGCTCGAACGCTCCAAGGCCATCCTCAAGGGCTGCGAAGACCGCCTCCGCCCCATTCTGATGACCACTGCCGCACTCGTGGCCGGCATGATTCCGCTGGCTCTCGGCGGAGGCGCGGGCGCGGGTACTCGCCGCACGGTCGCCATCGTCGTCATCGGTGGCCAAACCATGTGCTTGCTGCTTAGTTTGCTGGTGACGCCGGTTGCTTACTCGCTGTTTGACGACCTCTCCAGTTGGGGCATCTTCGCGCGCTTGGGCGGCATCTTCAAGCGACGCTCTATCCGCGAAGCCTTCGCCGGCTTACTCGGCCTTTTCTTGTTCGCGATGGTCGCCGTCGGTGCCGACATCCCAGCCCGCGTCGGTGTCGGCGCTTCGCAAAAGAAGCTGATGCTCAAGGACGCGATTGAACTCGCCCTGCAGAACAACCTCGACATCCAATTGGAGAAATCGAATACGCTTCTCGCGATGAGCCAATATAGGCAAACCTTCGGTGCCTTCGACCTGACGCTTGGCTACAGGCCGACGCTCAACGCAAACGTTACGCCCACATCCAGCGTGCTGCAAGCGGCCGACGGTCGCCTGGTCGATCGCAACTTCTCAAACAACTTCTCCGCCACGCAGAAGCTTCCTTGGCAGGGTACGCGTTTGGATGCGGCCTTCAACAACGGCCGCCTCAGCACCAGCAATGCCTTCAGCGGCCTAAATCCGTATACGCAATCGAGCCTCGCCCTAACTCTCACCCAGCCCCTCCTGCGCGGTCGAAAGATCGACACCGATCGCAATCAAATCCGCATCCGCCGCAAGCAAGTGGACATCAGCGAAGCCGACTACGAACTGCGGGTCATCAATATCGCCACGCTCGTAACTCTAGGCTATTGGGACCTCGTCGCCGCGCGGGAAGACATTGATGTCAAGAAGCAAAGCGTCGACCTGGCCCGCGATCAGTACGAAAGAAGTAAGCGCCAGATTGACGCGGGCACCTTGGCCCCCGTCGAACTCTCCGCCGCGCAAGCCGAACTCGAGCGCCGCCAGGACACTTACTACTCCAGCATCGGCACACTTACCGAAGTGGAGAACAGCCTCAAAACGCTGCTGGCCGGCGGTCGCGATCAAACGATCTGGGATGACGAATTGGTCCCAATGGAGATCAGGAGCCAGCCGCCACCGGCAATCGCAGACCTGAAGGCCGCCGTGCGTGAAGCAATCGATCGTCGTCCAGAGTTGAAGAACCTGCGTCTGCGCCTGGAATCGAACGAGTACCAAAAAGACCTCGCTCGCAATCAACTGCTACCCGGCGTCAACCTCACCGGCGGCTATACGCTAGCCGGTATCGCCGGCGCGGTGAACACCGCACTCAATCCCTTCTCGCAGTCGAGCGCCGTGCAGTCGGCGCGCATCAACGAGCTGTCGCGCCTGGCTGGCCTTCCCGCGCTCCCAGGTGGCAGCTCCAGCGTTTCCCCCGGCTTCATCGGTGGCTATGGAACAACACTCTCCAACCTCTTCGGCAACAACTACGCCAGTTGGCAGGCGGGTTTACAAGTCGATTGGACGGTGCGGAACCGCGGCGCCCACGAAGTCCTGGCGCAGACCAATCTATCCGACCGCTCGCTCAATCTCCAACGCGCCCGCAGTGAGCAGGCTGTCGAGGCCGAAGTGCGCAACGCCTTGCAGTCCTTGCGTACCGCCGAACAGCGAATCGTCGCGGCCGAGGCCAGCGCCAAGGCCTCCAAAGAAAAGCTCGATAGCGAACAGCGACTCTTCGAGACCGGCGAGAGCACCAACTTCCTGGTGCTCACCCGCCAGAATGAATTTGCCGACTCGCAGCGCCGCGGCCTCGCCGCCCGCCTCGACTTCAACAAAGCGATCGCTCGCCTCCAGCAATCCCTCGGCGCCACCCTCGAGACCCACAGCATCAGCCTCAAATAGACACACAATCATCACACGATATCCACAAGCTATTCACCGACGTAGGGTGGCAAACTGGACCTGTACCCGATGAACGTTGCCGACATCGCCTTTCAAAAAGGCCTTCCCGCCAATCTCGAAGCCGAGCGTCTCACGCTGGGCGCCGTCCTGGTGGACCCTGAAGCCTTTCCCCTGGTCGGCGGCGAACTAACGGCCGAAGACTTCAGTCTCGAATCGCACCGTCGCATCTTCCTGCGCATGGCCGCCCTCGCCGAGCGCGGCGAACGAATCGACCGCATCGCGCTAGCCAACGAGCTGATGCGCCACTCCGAACTCGAAAGCGCTGGCGGTTTGAGCTACCTGATGAGCCTGGACGAGGGCCTGCCTCAACTGCTGAACGTCTTCGGCTACGTCAAGATCGTCCGCGAGAAGTCGACCTTACGCAAGATCATTTACACCGCGCAGAGCGTCATGGACAAGGCCTTTCTCGGCGTCGACGAGGCCGACCACATCCTGGCCGAAGCTGAGGAATCCTTCCTCACCGTCGGCACCGCCCGCGCCAAAAACACTCTGTCCCGGCCCGATGAGATCATCGGCGAGATCGGCCTCGATCATTTTCTCGACCCCAGCAGCCGCATCAAGGGGGTCTCCACCGGCTTCAGTAAGTTCGACGAGATGACCGGCGGCTTTCGCGAGGGCGAACTCATCATCATCGCCGCCCGCCCCGCCATGGGCAAAACCGCCTTTGCCCTCAACATTGCCTCCCATGTCTGCGGCCCACGCGTGAACAAACCTGTCGCCGTCTTCTCGCTCGAAATGTCTAAAGAGAGCCTGCTGACGCGCATGGTCTGCGCCGCCGCGCGTGTCGATCAACACCGCTTTCGTACCGGCTTCCTGAGTGACGACGAGCGCCGGCAGTTGGCCGTTGCCGCCACCGATTTGATGGAGGCCCCACTCTATCTGGACGACTCCGCCGGCATCAACATGATGGACATCCACGCCAAGCTCCGCCGCGTCCAGGCCGAGCGAGGTCTGGGCTTGGTGATCATCGATTACTTGCAGCTCATGCAAGGCCGAGGCGCGCAAGAGAACCGCACACAGGAAGTCAGCAACATCTCACGCGGCATGAAACTGCTGAGTAAAGAATTGCGCGTCCCCATCGTAGCGCTGAGCCAGTTAAGCCGCGCCCCTGAAACCCGTCCAGGCGACCATCGCCCCCAGTTGAGCGACTTGCGCGAGTCCGGTTCGATCGAACAGGACGCCGACATGGTCTGCTTCTTGTTCCGCGAAGAAGTCTACAAGCCCGACCGCGAAGACCTCAAAGGCCGCGCCGAGCTGATCATCTCTAAACAACGCAACGGCCCCATCGGCAAGGTGGATCTCGCCTTCATCCACAAGTTCACCAAGTTCGGCAATCTCGCCGAAGACCTGGGCGACACACCGCCCGGCGATTACGTCTAGAGCAACGGCTCGATCTTCGCCGCCAATTGTTCCTTCGTCAAGTTCCCGGGGCTGTAGAGCCGCACAATTCCAGCCTTGTCGATCAACACCAGCGTCGGCGTCGTCGATGCGCCGTACATCTTGAAATTCTCTTCGCTCAGCGGCATCGTCATCCCGGGAATGGACGAATAATATTGCTGGTACACCTTGGCGATATAGGCGGTCTCAACGGCTGGCGTGGCGTCTTCGCCCCCCGCCACATAGCCGTAATGTTGTGTCGGACCCACCACCGCCAACCCCCTGCTCCCATACTTGGCGGCAAGCTCCGCCACGACCGCCGTCTCGGCCTTGCAGTCCCCGCACCAGTGCGCCCAGAAGAACAAGATCACCGGCTTTCCCTTTAGCTTCGCCAGCGTTGGCGGCGCGGTCGTCCCGATGAAGTCCTTCACCTCGAGGGCCGGCGCGGGCTTGCCCACCAGCGACAGCAAGTTGATGTTCTTTTGGATGCGCGCCCGCATCGAGGTCAGCCGGTAGGTCTTGAGTTCCTGTTGCAAAAAGGCCAGCGCCTCGCCCAACTGCCCCTTGCCCGCCAGCGCTTGACCACGAACTTCAATCGACGCGCTAAATGCGATTGGCAGCTTTGGCTCGGCATCCAGCTTGCGCGTCTTCAAGGCGGCCATCGCCAGCTTGCGCGTCTCGGCGGAATATTCAAGTGCGCGGTCGTACTGTTTGGCCGCCAGTGCCCCCCGACCAAGCCACGAATGCGCCTGCAAAAGCTCCGGCGTCCAAGCGCCCCCGGCCCGCTCAGCCTCAATCAGCTTCACCGCCCCAGCCATGTCTTTTTGATCGATCCGCGCGCGCACATCTGGAACAATCGCCGCCTGCAAAACGCTTCCGAGCAGTGCCAGGTAAATGATTCTCATACCAACAACTTCCTTGTAAATTCCATGCTGATCTCCAGGTCGCCGCGCTCTTTGGCCATCGACGCTTCCTTGTCCAACCTCGGCGGATCGAGCCTCGCTGCGCCCTTCTCCGCTAACGCGAGAAAGCGCGAAAACTCCCACGCCGGCGTATCTCGATAGGCGTCCCAAAACTTCTTCTCGAACACCTGAAACTTACGCGCGCCCGTGACGATGATCTCCAGCGACAGGGCCTTGCCCGGACACAGTTGACGATAGCGATTCACCCAACCCGCAATGTCCACATTGCCTTGTCCCATGGGCGTCCATTGCACGGCGATCCCTTCCGCCGTCTTCCATAAATACGAATCGCGCACGTGGCTGGTCAGGATGTACGGTGCCAACGTCTCCAGCGTCAAATGCGGATCCTCCAACGCCCATACCGGATTGCCGCTATCGATCACCGCGCCTACAAAGTCCTTGCCCGCCAGCTCGATCAGACCCTTCAACTCCCGCGCTTGCATGTCCCCGGAATGATTCTCCACGGCGACGCCAATACCCATGTCCTGCGCATAGCTGCGCACGGCGCGCAGCGTTTTGGCCGTGTTCTCTATGTGCGCGCTCAGCGGCACTGCGCCCAACCGGTCCAGCGATGACCCAAGAAAGCAGCGCACCAGCTTTGACCCCGCTAGATTGGCCGCCCGGATCACCCGGCGCAACTGCTCCTCGGCGCTGCCTTGCTTAGCGTCAAATAGAGTCGATGTCGGGCAGATCGAACGCATCCCGATCTCAAGTTCGATCCCCAAGCCCCGCGCGTGCGCCGCCACCTTCTTGACGTGCTCGTCTTCAAGCGAGCCCAAGAAACGAATCTCCGAGAAGTGGACAACCTTCGCCCCGATCTTGGCGGCGTAATCGAGATTCTCAAACGCCGTCCAGCCCTGGCTGCGGACGCTAAACAGATCGACGCCCAACTTGATGTCGGTGGCCGCGGCAAAGGCGCTCGTAATGAGTGGCATGGCTGCAAAGTCCCGTCGTGTCATCTAAAGCACTTTCCTCTTCTCCAAAAAACTGAAGATCTGGCGGTAGAGCTCGGCCAGCTTCTCGGGTCCAAAATTGCCGTGCCCCCCACGGGGCACTGGGATCAGTTCAGCAATATTTCCCGCCGCGCGCAAGGCTTTGGTCAGGTCTACGCCGTGCTCATACGGGACCACCGGGTCGGCATCGCCGTGCACGGTAACCACCGGTGGAAGATCTTTGCGCACCCAAGTGATGGGTGAAACGCGTCGCGCCAACTCTTGGCGGTCCGGCACGCTCGCCGGTAGCCACGTCACCGCGTAGTTCCGCATATTCTGTCCTTCCAACTGATCCTGTACGTCGGTGATCCCGTAGAAATTCACAACGGCCGCCACTTTGCCTGTTGGCCCCAGCTTCGCCTGCTTCGGCGCCATCGCCACCATCAACGCCAGATGCCCACCCGCCGAACCGCCTGTCACGATGATCTTGTTCTTGTCCACGCCATACTTGGCGGCGTTGTTCCGAAACCACTCTGCCACCGTCAAGGCGTCCTCAACGGC
>JANXUM010000146.1 GCA_025356215.1 Bryobacter sp.
CTAGTATAAGGCGCTAGCGGCGCGCGCGTTGGATGGCGTCGATGACTTGGTCGGCACTCTGCGCGGAGACGAAATTGAATTTGCGGCCGGAACGAAGCTTGATGTGGAAGGCCTTCATGCCGCGAATGGAGATGCGGTTCATTTTGATCTCTTCGATCTCGGAGAGGGCGGTGGCGAAGCTGTCGCCGGGGAAGCGGGTTTCAAAGCGGAGGGTTTGGCCGTTGAGCCTGAGCGTACCTTCGCAGTGATTCCAACTTTTGTCGTAGGGGTTGAATGCCTGGAGGCCCTCGTGATCGTGGGCGATGGGCCAGGCGAGGCCGCGTGGGACGGGGCCGGGAATCGGGCCGGGAATCGGAGTGTCCGCTGCTTGGACCTGCACGGTCGTAGAGGCGGAGGTCTCGTGGCCTTGCAAATCTGTGGCGGTAATCGTGTACCGGGTAGTGCGCTGCGGCTGGACGCGTGTGTCGCCGCTGGAGGCAACGGGGCCAGGCTCGGGAGCAATCGCGACTTTGGCTGCGTTGATCACGGACCAGTGCAGGGTGGCGGGTTGACCAGGCTGAAGGATGCCGGGCGTGGCGGCGAAGGAGACGACGCGAGGAGGGGAGGCCACGGGAGGGATGGTCTTTTTGTCGACTTTGTCGATGGGCCGAGCGTCGGGAGTTTTGACGCCGAGGGTGGCCTGAGCGGATTGGCGAGCTCCATCGGGTCCGGTGGCTTCGAGGGTGAAGGAGCGTGTGGCGAGCTCGCGGAATTCTTTGTTACCGGAGGCTTGAACGGAGACGCCGTCGAGCTTGACGTCGCGACCGTTCTCGACTTGCCAGGAGAGTGTGGCGGCTTCACCCGCATTGACGGTGGCGGGGGCGGCCTCGAAGCGGAGGATGCGGGCGGATTCAGGCGCGGTGACGGAGACCTGGACTTGTTTGCGCGATTCGGCACCGCGCTTGGGCTTGGCCACAAGAGTGTAGGTGGCATTGTCCTTAGGCGAGACGGAGAGCTTGCCGACGGGAGGCTGTTTGCCGAGGCCTTCGATCTCGACGGAGTCCGAGCCGGTGACCTCCCAGGAGAGAGTGAGTGCGGCACCGCGAACGACGCTTGGCGGCTCTGCGCGGAAGGCAATGACCGAGGGGGGCTTGGACGGTGCCATGAATGAGAAATAGGCGATGATGATGCCGACGAAAGCGATGAGGCCGCCGGCGATCCAGGCCAGCGGTGGGGCGGGAGGGGGCGGCACGGGGACAGGAAGCAGTTTGGGTGCCGGGGCGGGGCCAGGCGGCGGGGGATGCGCGCCGCGACCGAGCAGCGCGTTCTCTATGGAGAGCATGTCCTGGTAGCGGTCTTCAACGCGGAGGGCGAGGCCTTTACAGAGGACCGCTTCTTTATCGGCGGGGATGTCGATGCCGAGGGCGCTGGGTTTGACGAGCGTGTCTTTGGAGAAGCGGTCCGGGGCGGCGGGGGGCATCTGGCCGGTGATGGCGCGGTAGAGGGTGGCGCTGGCGGCGTAGACATCGGTCCAAGGACCTTGTTGGCCTTTGCTTTCGTACTGCTCGAAGGGGGCGTAGCCGTGCTTGAGGATGACCGATAGGTTGACGCTCTTTTGGCCCATGGCTTGGCGGGCCGCGCCGAAGTCGATGACCTTGACGTGGCCGCTGCGGACGAGAAAGATGTTGTCGGGGCTGATGTCGCGATGGAGAACGCCGGCGGAGTGGACCTCGCGCAGGGCGTCCATGACCCAGACAAGGCAGTTGACGGCACTTTGCCATTCGATCTTGCCGCCATGCTGTTCGAGATACTTTTCGAGAGTGATGCCGTCGAGGAATTCGAGGATCATGTAGGCGGTGTCGTTCTCGGGAAAGAAGTCTTCGACGCGGACAACGTTGGGGTGGTCTTTGAACTTGCGGACGAGGCGGGCCTCGTCGAGGAAGCGTTCCATGCCCCATTGAAAATCTTGACGAAAACTGGCTGAGGCGGGGAAAACGTGAGGTTCTCCGCGGGTGCGCACGGCGACACCGGAGGGGAAGTATTCTTTGATGGCGACTTTGGAATCGAGAACGAGATCGCGGCCCAGATAGGTGATCCCGAAGCCACCGTCGCCGAGAACGCGGCCGACGAGATAGCGCTGTTTTAGAATGACGCCGGGGGCGAGGTGGAGGACGGATTCGGGGACAGTGCCCGAGACGTAACCGCAGCGCGGGCACAGGGGCGCGCCGTCGGAATCTTCCATACAGCCAAGGCAATAACGGGCGGCTTCATCCATGGCGTGGTGTCATCTCCTGAGAATTGCGATCGCAGAGTAATTGTCGGCATCGGGGGTTTGGAGCAAACGCGTGGCGAGGCGGGCGACCATGCCAGCGAGCCATGCCTGGGCGGTGGCGGCCTTGGAGAGCTCGGCTTCCATCTCGCGTTCTGTGACGAGTTCCCAGAAGCCGTCGCTGGCGAGGAGGAAGGCGTCGCCGGATTGGAGCGCGGACTCCGCGAGGGTGAGGTCAGGAGCCTCTGCGCTGCCGAGGCTTTTGAGGATGCGATTGCGATCCGCATGGCCGCGGATGCCGGAGGCATCCAGGCGCCCGGCGGCGACGAGGACTTGGGGGACGCTGTGGTCGAGGGTCTGGGCGGCGATGACGCCGTCGCGGAAATGATAGAGGCGCGAGTCTCCGCAATGGGCCCAATTCGCGGTGGCGCCGTCAGAGAGCAGGAGGACGGCGGTGGTGCGCATGGCGGCGAAGGCGGGGTTTTCGGCTTGTTGCAACTGAACCTGGCGGTTGGCTTGAGTGAGGCTATCGACAAGGGCTTGCGGAGAATTTGCGGGGGTGCTGTTGAAGGCTGCCTCGATCGCGTTGATGGCGGCGGCGGAGGCGAGTTCCCCGCCCCCCATGCCTCCCAGCCCGTCGGCGAGCGCCCAGCAATGGAGTGAGTCGTGATTGATGGCGAGGATGGCGTCCTGATTGACTTCGCGACCGCCGCGCTCGCAGATGGAGGCCGTATCGAACATGATTAGCCGACCTCGAAAGTGTTGGCGGGAGAGGCCAGGTAGAAGCGATCGCCGGTGGAGAGCTGTTGTGGCTGGCCGGGGCGGCAGGGCTTGCCGGAAGCGAGAAAGGTGCCGTTGCTGGAGCCGAGATCCTCGAGCCAGAACTTCGTCGATAGGGGATCGAAGCGGATCTGACAGTGGCGTTTGGAGATGTCCGTCATCTCGGCGGGGAAGACCAACTGGGCACTTTGGCCATCGCGCCCGAAGACGAGCGGCTTTGCATCGAAGGGAATCTTTTGGCCCAAGTAGTAGCCGTTGATGCCGAGGAGCGTGGGATGGACGACGGGGCGATGGAGACTGGCGGTTTTGCGATCCTGCTCGCGCTTGACGCGGCGGGCTGCGAGACCGATTGCAGCCAGTGCCAAGACGACGGTGCCTGCTTGGGCGGCGAGCATCCAGGCCGGAACGGAGGTGGCTGAGGGTGAGGCTTCGGCCGGGCCACAGCGGGAGCTTGCGACATCGAAGGGGATCTTGAGTACGGTGAGTTGGTCAAGCAGCTCCTGAGCCTCGATGGCCCAGTTGATCCCGTCGGCGAGGGGCACGCGTTCTTCGCGCCCGTCTGCGGTGACGACACGGACGAGGGCTTTGGCCGTGTTGATGCCGATGACGCGGCCGCAGTCATCGAAGAGTGGGCCGCCGGAGTTGCCAGGATTGGCGGCGGCGGTGGTTTGGATCAAGCGTTCGGCGCTCATTTGTTCGCCGGCGGCGCTTTGGAAAAACTTGCTGATGACGCCTTGCGTGATGGTGGAGGTGAAGACACCGCTTGAGCTGGATTTGCGGTTGGAGGCACCGGGGTAACCGATGGCCCAGACGGCCTGAGCGTCGCGGAGTTGAGCGCGGACGGAGAATTGGACTTTGGGCTTGCCCAAGGGCGCGTCGGTCTCGAGGACGGCCAGATCTTTGGCTTTGGCTTGCCACAGCACACGGGCCTTGATGCGGTCTTTGCCGTCTTTCAAGATCGCCACCTGAGCCTGCTCAGACGGGCAGCAGACGTGCCAGTTGGTAACAACGAGACGGTCGCCGATGACAAAGCCGCTGCCGTTGCCGCCGCCTTTGGCGTCTTCCACAACGACCACCACGGTGCTCTCTTTCATGCGGGGGATGGGAGCTTCGGCCTGGAGCGCGATGGCGGCGAGGAGTAGGGCGAGGGGCTTCATGGCTTGGCCGCTTCATGAGGAGCTGGGAGCTTTGAGGTGTCGAAACGAGGGCCAGTCGCGTCACGCTGGTTCTTAGGCGTTTCGACGTTTTTAGCGGGGTGATTTACAAGCTCGCGCTGGGCGATCCAGAAGGTTGCGCCGCCGGCTGCGGCGAGAAAAACGACGATGGCGGCCCAACTGAGCCAGCGGCGCTTGGGAGGGGCGATGATGGGCGGGGCCTCGACGACTATAGGGGCTTGCTGTTGGCACAAACCGATGACAGTAATGTTGTCCTGACCGGGGGTTTGGACGTCGAGCGCGGCGGCGACGAGGCTTTCGCAATGATCCTGCAGCGTCCCGGAGCAAGGAGGAAGTTGGGCTGGAGGTAGGGTCTTGAAGAGTCCGTCGCTGGCAAGCAGCAGAATATCGGTATCGGCGATGCGCATGGGGCGGAGGTTACGATCCACCTGCGGCGGGGTGGCCATGCCGAGATAGCTGGTGAGGGCTTCGCGCTGGGGGTCGGAGAGGGCCTGAGCAGCGGTGAGTTGGCCGG
>JANXUM010000155.1 GCA_025356215.1 Bryobacter sp.
TACGCCGCCAACCCGGGCCGCCAGCCAACTCGGCACATTGCCAAATCCGAAATAGAAGCCGAAGTATTTGCCTTGCCTGCTGTTCGGTACCAGCAGAGCCGGCCCCGCGAGGTTTTCTTCAGTGCTTGGACCCCCATAGCCTTGCGCTCCAAACAACACGCCGGTGTGCCGGTCTCCGCGATCAAATAGCTCTTTGCTCGCTGGGTTCAGCAATGCCGCCCAACTGAAGCCCGTAATTACTTCCGCCGCGTATTCGCGTGTGCCCGGGTCGTACATATCTCCCTGATCGACACAATACCGCAGGGTCTCCGGATCAGGTTCGCAATCGACGGAACTGCGAATGTAATACAAGCCTTCGGACGACGGCCGCCAGCCAAATTTTTGAATCCAGTCGACGGTATCCAGGACATGCTGGCGCGCGAAAACGCTGCCTGTTGCCTGCCAAGCCAACCACATTCCGGTGCTGACGATTCCCTGCATGAACGGTTGCGTGGGGGGCGAGTTGATCAACTCGGCTGTGTAGTACTTCACCGCGCTAGTTCCCCCATACGGCTCCTTTAGTGTTAACGAGTTTGCGCTGTTCCAAGTGCACGCGTAGCTCACTGTGTCCTGATCCGAGTGCAGCCATTGCCTTACAAACCAGATCCGGTTGGGCGCGTCGCAAACAGTCGGCGCGAAACTTGTCCCGGCGGCCGATGCGACGGCCAGCGAGCCTCTCGTCACCGTTGCTTGGCCCCGAAGCCGGTCACTATAGTAATTTCGCTGGCTGCCGTCGCTTCGCTTCGTCGGCTCCCACCGTCTGGTCAAAGCGCCGCTTACAGCGGCCACCAACGACGCGCGGGCACGTGTGCCCTCGGGCAGGTCGAGCGGATACAGCATCGCCCCAAGCGACATGTGGGCCAGTTGATATGCCTCTTCGCGAGGGTCGCGGTTGCCTAGAAAAGTCGCTGAAGATATCGAAAAACTGCTCTGGTAGATATCGCCGTACTGGCTATTCCAGATGTTGTCCCAGAGATACTTCCAGATCTCCGGCCGTCCGTCCAGCGCGCGCAACATTAGTCCGCTCAATCCCCGCACGCGCGGGGCAAAGGCATAGTAGTATCCGCCGGAGCCGTTGCTTCCGAAGTAATCATTCAGCGGAGCTTCGATAAAACGGTCCGCGAGCTCCCTAGCATAATCTCTGTACATTGTATTTCCACTGCGGAAGTACATTGAATAGTACGCCAGCACGTTGTCGTAATAATTAGCCCCGTCTCCGCCCCCACTCCAGTAACCGTATTCCTGTGTCCGGAATTTTCCGAATTGCGCGGAGGACACAGTGGGGCCGTCCCACGCCGAATCGAGTGTGATTTGGGTCGCGGTACAGGACTTTATCTTACTTGCCCTGTAGCGAAACCCACTGGGTACATTCGCGTCCGGATACTGGATTGCTATGAAATCTCCCATTTCTTTGTTCGTCTGGCAATCCATCTCTGTATTAAACGCCGTTCCGGTTCCCGTCACCACGGTTGTATTGTTCGTTACGCTTACCGTTCCGCTCAGCAGCGTCCGCCAAGTGGGCAGATAGCGGGTAGTTAGCAACCCGCCATAGTAGTCGCTCAAATTCTTGTGGCGATCGTCCATATAAGGCCAAGGGCTCTTCCCAAGCGCGACGGAGCCGCCGAAGAACAAGCTCAGGCGGGAATCCGGGTAAACCAAAACGCCCTTCTCGTCTGTGGCAACGGCACCGAATGTAAGATCGGCGCTGTGCTGTAGTCCGGACGGTGAACTCACCGTTAACCGCACTACGTAGGTACCGAAGCTCTGCCCGGTGATCACCGGCTGCGCGCTAGTCGGGTCGTCAAATTTCAGCGGGGTCGGTCCCGATATCGATTGCCATTGATACCCGGTTGTACCCGTTTCATCGCTGAACGACGCTGTCCCATCCAGTTGGCCCGCGTGCCCCGCGCGCACGGATAACCAGTTTGTCCAGCCCGGCGCATTGTAGGTCCGTGGCAGCGACACCGGCGGATAATTTGGGCTCAGCTCGAAAGCGCTGGAGGGAAGATTCAATGTAAACCGGTTGGCGGCCTCGTTTCTCCCGTTACCCTCAAACAGCCAGTTGGCTAAATCCGCACTCTGCGAGGCTCGTGGCGGCGCGGCCCCGATTCCTAGAATGCCGCTGTGCCATTTCAGCCATCCCAGTTGCACGGAGCCCCCCGTGGTACTCCACGGGCGACAAAAATACAGATTCGAACCTCCAAATACGGCTTGGCCAGCCCACGACTTGAATACCACCGTGTCGATGACGGCCCCGTTTGGCCCCGCATTCACAGTGTATCTGCCGCCCGCCGTATCCCACATCTCCACAGACACTCTGCGGTTTGCGGTATCGCGAGTGTAACGTACCAAAACATCGGCGCGCCCTTCCAACGTCGTACAAATGCGGTTTCCGTAAGAGCCCATCACGTCGGCCCAACTCTGTGCGCATAACTCTCCAGTAGGTTGTAAGTAAAACGAGACCGCCGTTGTCTGATCCCGATCTTGGCTGATGTCGAAGATTTGGCTCGGGCTGACAGCCGGTAACACCCATCCGTGGAGCCTGAATTCAATCCGTGTCGATCCAAGATTTGTGAACGGCGCGCTGGCCGGAACCGTGAACGTGGCTGTCGTATTTCCGCTGATCCGGAGCGATTGATCCGCGTGCGCGAATGGTGCCAAAACAAGCAGGGCGGACGTGGCCCAAAGGGCCTGTCTACGCTTCCCATAAGAACATTTTTTGTTGATCTGCATGAAGGGATACCTTAACTATTTGAAGAATGCGAGTCGCTGGTTTTTCGGTCACCCAAGCGTGTGACGGTTAATTTCAATGAGTTGCATCTGCTTGCCTTGCCTCTCGGTTACAGAGAGAGCAAACCAAGAGTTTAGGTACGCGAGGCTTCCCCTCACTCTAGCAATTCCGCGAGAGGAAATCTTTACGGCCAAGCTTCGCGTACCCAGCGCGATTTAGTAGATCGCCCTCCACCCGTAGGCGTCGGCGGCGTCCTTGGCGCAGATTGCCACAGTGTCTTTTACCCCCGTGGCGCTCTGTCCAAACCACAGCCGTCCACGCAGGCCGGCCGAGCAGGCCGGGCGGGTGGCCGCCCTTGGCGTGAGAATCGAGGAGTCGGCTTCCGTCCGGAAAACCGCGCCGTCGAACCAAACGCGGTACTCCCTTCCCGCCAGGAGGTCTCCCGCCTCAGGGTTCGTGTTGCCATCCGCCAGTTTTACCGGAACCGCCCCCAGCGCACCCACCTTCAACGTCGTTGCGCCCCCAGCCCCGTCTACGTCGGGTCGCCAGAATAAAGTTAACCCGGCCGCATATGCGTTCAGAGTCATCGACGGCGCGCAAACATACGCCGTCGCAGAAGCACTTGTGGACGGGCAAAAAGCCGCTTGCGCCGAAGTGCCGCTGCGGTTCAATATCCGAAACCCCGAACCGTCGAACCACAACAAATAAACTTGCCCGGCCGCAATATCACCCGCTCCGGGGTTTGTGCTTCCATCCGCCAGCGTCACATTCACGCTCAACAGATTGCCCACTCGTAGCGTCGTTATGCCGCCCAGCCCATCTGTCAGCGGAACCCAACGCAGAAACAACCCCGTTGTGTAGCTGCCGAGCGTAGGCGTCAACGAACAGGTGTAGCTGCTCCCGTTCCCGATCGGCGAATTGCAGAACTGGGCCTCACCCGATTGCGCTCGGGCCCGAGTCTCTAAGAAACTCGTATCCGCGCTGCTTTGAATTTGCGCCTCCCCGCCAACCGGCGTTAACGACGTGATGATTCCCGATCCGGCGATGAAGTTCGCCACCCCCGTGCTACTCACGGTTGTAGATCCACTTTTGATCACGATGGATGCGCTGGACACATTCGGAAACTGCGGTACCCATGCCGAACCGTTCCATATTAACGCTTGGCCCGATTGCGGTTCCGTGGTCGATAAGGATCGATTCAAGATCTTGTTGACGGAAAGTGATCCAGGAATTCCAGAGATATCACCGCCTAGGGTAGTCCATTCAGCGGAAAATCCGTTCGATGTTAAGATCGATCCAGACTGGGCTGCTTGCGGGGACGTCGGCGACTGCTGCACCCAAACGCCATTGGCGGAGCAGACGAACAGACGACCCACTGTGGTCGTTTCCGATCGAAACGCGAACTGACCCTCTGTGCATGTGCTGGGAAGCGTTTGCACCACCTGGATCGGCTTCGTAACCGATTTGGCGCTGAAATCGGGGTTCTTCCCCTGCGCCTGCAAATTCACCATTGTTTGAGCCGCCGCCACTTGCGACAAGCCGATAACACAAATCGATAGGATGTACTTTGACATTGGATATTCTCCTGCGAAAAGAATACCTATCGCGATCCATCAATCGAAGTATCTATTTGACTAAAAGACTAAAAAGATAATATATTCAACAACTTATAGCTTTCATTTTTTGTAAAATCTTTGTGAACGCTCCGTGCGCCTAGTCTCCCAATAGTAGATTTTTCGCTCCGCTCGCCACAAACGAAAACCTTGCCTCGGCCAAATGTCCAGGTACGATCGTTCTGCTCAGGGCGAACCGTTGCTCAGCATCCTTGGATCCCAATGGCTTCTGCCACCGCTCGTCGACGGCAAATGCAGCCGAGTAACCGCATTCCTTGACCTTGGCGATCACGGTTGCCGAGTAGTCCAACTTTCCGCCGTTCGGGTATGCGATGGTTGTGATGGCCCGGCTCAATTGCCGTTCGAGTATCTGTTTGCTCTGGCTCAGTTCGAGCACCAATTCCGCTTCCTCAAGCCGCGACAGTATAGGATGTTCGTGCGTGTGTGAGCCAATGTCGAATCCCATCCCCGCCAGTTCGCGCGCCTCGTCCCAACTTAAGAAATCATGGAGTTCGTGGTCTACCCGGTCCTGGTCGAGTGTGGTCGCCTCTCGAAACGCCTCCAAGTAATCAAGCCGCTCCTGGTTCCGCGCGGACTTTAGCATACCCCGCAACCTTGCGGCCATTTGCGCCCGCGCAGCCGCGTTTTGAGGGATGGCTTCCCCGCCCGCATTGCCCCCCGGGTACTCAATTCTCATCCCTGCCGATTGCTCCAGGCGGGCGTCCAGTTCCAGCGGCCACAGTAGCCGGTGCGTTCCCACGTATCCGGTGCTGAGAAAGAAGATCGCCGGTACTCCCATTTTTCTCAAGATCGGAGCCGCCAGCGTGAGATTGTTGCGATACCCGTCGTCAAAACTCACCAATACGGGCGGCTTACCCCCGTCCGGCCGCTCCAGCCAGCGCAGCGCTCCAGGCAAGTCCACAAAACGGCGATGGCGCCCAAGCCACTCCAATTGATGCTTGAATTCCCGTGCCGACACCGTCATCTCGTACCCTTCCCGGGCTCGCGGTCGGTCGCTGGAAACCACGCCGTGATAGCAGGGCACCCACATCCGCCCCTGCCGCCCCGCCGCAATCCATTCGTTCACGTGGAAAACATCCATTGCCCGAAGTGCGATTTCTTTTAACTTCTGCCGGGTTCGCAAGGTGTTCTCGGGCACACCCAATTATCGCGAATCCCCTGAATCAAACAAAAGTCATCAGGGCGGCTTGCCGATATCTTCTACAATGAGAGAAGCCACGGGTTGGCCTGCGATCTCTCCAAGGCGACCTCCACATGCACACCAATTCTTCTTCCGTCCCAAGGCCGACTTGGACTACTCAGATTCTCTTCCTGCTCCTTTTTGGCATCGTCACCCTTCTGATGCAATTCCTCACAGGAGTCTACGATTCAGAGCTCAGCCACTATCCGGACGAGTCAGCTCACATCGTGACCTCGCTGATGGTCCGCGACTACATTGCCGCCGGACACCTCGCTCCGCCCCTTGCCTTTGCAGAGGAATACTACGTTCACTACCCAAAGATCGGCCTAGGAATGTGGCCCCCGGTCTACTATTGCCTCACCGCCAGTTGGTTGCTGATGAATGGGGTCTCCTCTTATAGTTTTCTGTTCTGGATGGCCACTCAGGGAGCGGTCCTATGCTTCCTTGCCTATTGGTTGGCAGCGCGGTTTTTTTCCACCCGCGTCGCCTTTTCAATCGGCCTGTTGCTTGCCGCGAATCCGTTGATGATTTATTCAACCAGCCTCATCATGGTCGATTTGATGATCAGTATCTTCATCTTGCTCGCGGGGTTCTTCCTCTGGCGCTATTTCGAGAACGAAAGGCGCTCCGACGCGATATTTTTTGCCCTGGCCACCGCCACCGCCATGCTCACCAAAGCCAACGGCAACGCGCTTGTCCTGGCTCCATTCCTCATGTTGCCACTGACGCGGAAATTCCACCTCTTGAAGCGCATTGATCTTTACCTGGCCGGAATCCTAGTCGTGCTTCTGGGCCTCCCTTGGCAGATCTACTCCTTCCGGCTGCTCCAGAACACCGCCCCGGTAGCGAATGTTTCAGCCTCCCACAGCCTGTTGACTGCGGGTCTCTACACCAACGATTTGATTCGCAACCTCGGATGGTCTCTTTTGATTCCGGCCCTCATCGCAATCGCGTGGGAAGTCCGAGTTCTGTTCATGCCGCTCGAACAACGGGGTCCCCACGCCATTCTCAGGGCCACGCTGCTGGCCGTAGCCGTTTCTGTATTTGTGTTTCATTGCGCCGTGCCAACGCCGCCCGACCAGCGTTACATCCTATCGCTGTTCCCGATTTTCCTGGTCTTTGCCGGGCTCGGAATCGAACGGATAATCCGCGCTCCGCTCGATTCCTGGCGGGGTGCCTCTGTCTGTGCCGCCGTTGTCGTGTTGTTTTCCCAGTTCGCTTTCGCCATCCCCGTGCGCGCTCATCTTGGATTCAACACCATCGCCCGCTCCGTGCCTCGCGACACTCAAGTCGTTCTCGTCTGTTCCGACAGCATGGGAGAAGGAGGCCTGATCAGCTCCATCGCCTTGCAAGAAAACCGCCTCGGCCACATCGTCCTGCGAGGCTCCAAATCTCTAAGCACAAACGCTTGGTTCCTCACTACGTACAAGCCCCTCTTCTCTTCAACCGCCGCCCTTCAGGAATTTTTGTTTCAGAACGTCGATTCCATCATTGTCGATCTCTCCGAAGTGCTTTGGGAGCAAGACCGACAAGCGGTTCTCAAATGCATCCGCGAGAATCCCAACGCTTGGCACTTGGCTGCAAGAGTGCGGGAAACACGCACGGTTGAACTCTACGATCGCGTCGGTCCGCCTCTTCCCCTGAATCGCAAATTGCGCATCCCGATGGGCATTACTCTGAACCGCGATCTCGAATCGACAACCGGCTCGATGAATCGGAAGTCCGGCGGAACTCCATAGCGTCGTCTCAATCCGGCACCGATTCACGATTAACCTCGCCCAGTCACGCCTTCTCGCCAATCAACACAACGTTCCAGGCAAGCCACTTCACTCCCGGGATCGCCGTCAGCACACGATCCAAAGCCCGTAACGGTAGCCACCAGCCCAGAGTCCGATCCGTTTCGAGAAAAATCCGCTTCCAGTAGCGGTCGGCATTCGGATGTACACGGTCAACCAAGTAGTATTTCAAGAATAAGCTCAGGGCCAGAATCCAGAAAAACTTCGTCTCCACCCCTTTGAAGTGCTTCCGTGCCAGAGCCACGTCGGCAACACCCAACGGCGATTCGTCGTCCGTCCTTACTTCTGACGCCATTCTGCGGTAAGCGTTGATGACCGGGTTGTAGGCCACGGGGTCGATGGAATAAAATTTCCCGCCAGGCTTCAACACCCGCAGAATCTCCCGAAACAGCCGATCACGCTCCATCACATGGTGAATCGTATTTGCAATGTAGACAATGTCGAAGGAGTCGTCAGGTACGGGCAGTGTCTCCCCGATCGAGGCGTAGCCCGCCACCTCCACTCCGTGATAGCGGCCCACTTCCTTGGCCTTTTCGATCATTCGCGGCGAAATGTCCACCATCGTCACCGCCGCCCCTTGCAATGCAAAATACACCGAGGATTCGCCCAAGCCCGACCCCACGTCCAACAACCGCTTGCTCGTTAAGTTGCCCATCCGCTGAAGAATGAACTGATTCTCCATCGCGGTCGGCGCCTCAAACGCCTCCCGCACAAGGATTTTTTCGATTGGGGTCGACTCCGCCTACTCGTCGTGAAAGTGCTATTCCTTTTTGTGCGTTTCGCTTGAGGCATTTGAATCTTGCATGCTATGGAACCTCGAAAACCTACTCTATGACTCGTCAAGTCGGCGCCCGCCCGCCGCAATTGTTAGTAGCTCTTCATATCTCTCGGCAATTTTGACCGAGGAATAATTTCCGACAATCCGCTGCCGTGCCGCCTGTCCCATCCGCTCCCTCATCCCCTCATCCATGAGCAATTTCAACAACCCCGCAGCGATCTCGTCCTGACTCCCCACCTCCGCGCTCCAACCATGCTCACCGTCCTCCACCAACTGCCCGTTGGCTGGAATCCGGCTCACCACCGAGGCCAGCCCCGTCGCCATCGCCTCGATTAGCGAGCAAGGAAACCCTTCCAGACGCGACACCAGCGCAAAAGCGTCTCCAGCCTGCAAATAGCGCCGCACTCGATCCATGGGCTCCCTCCCTGTAAATCGCACCTCCTCCCCCAGGCCCAGCCGTACAGCCTCCGCTTGCAGCGTCTCCCGATCCGGCCCGTCGCCGATCACCAACAGCCGAGCTTCCGGCATTCGAGCTTTTACCAACGCAAACGCCCCAAGCAAACTGCCAAGTTCTTTCTCCGGTGCCAAACGCCCAACGTACACCGTCACCCGCTCATGCTTCGCGTAGCCAAATTCCGCCCGCAACTCTTCCCGCCGTTCTGGAGCAGCCGGGGCGAATTCCTCCACATCCACCGGGTTTGGCATCCAGAACAGCCGCTCCCGGGCAATTCCCGCCTCCACCGCCTCTTGTTCCATCCCCGTGTTCAATACCATCACGCGTTCGGCCCAGCGGTTCAACCAGCGCAACTCCAGCCGCCCCAGCCAGCTCTCTTGCATCAGTTTTACAATCCCGCTGCCCGAGATTTTCATCACCACCCGCAAGCCCAACAAGCGGCATAAGGGCAACCCGGCGGCAAGATGAAGACCCTGCATTAGAAAATATACAAGCCGGTACTTGCGCCGTCCCCGCCAAAGCTCCCGCATGACCTCGAGCGCGAACACATGGTCCAACCAGCGCCGGGGCGTGCCCCCGCCCAGAATTCGCACCGGTACCCCGTAAGGGTCAACCCAATCCCGTACCAGTGGCATATCGGTGTGCGCGGCGCACAATACCAGCACGTCGTGCCCGCGCTTGCGCATCTCCGCGCAAACTCTTTGCGCCTCGATTTCAGACCCGCCCAGCACCGGCGGATACGTGAAACAGATCAACAGGAACGAGTACTTCTCTGCGGATGCCATTCCATTTCACTGTCTCACTTCTGGCCCACGGCCCGCTTCCAGCCGATAATGGTTTCATGTGCGGGATTGTTGGATTCTTGAGTGACGGCGCGGTAGACGGCGGCGAAAATCTCAGTCGCATGATGAGCTCAATCGCCAGGCGCGGCCCCGATTCTGAAGGCCGCTCCACTTGGCCCGGCGTCTGGCTCGGCCACCGCCGCCTTGCCATTCTCGACCTCAGCCCCGCCGGGCACCAACCCATGCTCAGCGAAGACGGCCAAGTGGGTCTGGTCTTCAACGGCTGCGTCTACAACTTTCTCTCTCTGCGCCGGGAGCTTGAAGCCCGCGGCCACCGCTTCCATTCCCAGTGCGATACCGAAGTGCTCCTGCGCGGCTATCTCGAATGGGGTATCAACGATCTCGCCCCCCGCCTGCACGGCATGTTCGCCTTTGCCATCTGGGACCAGCGCACCCGCAAGCTATTTCTTTGCCGCGACCGCATGGGCGTCAAACCGCTACTATTCTCCGCCCGCGGCAAGGACTTCGCCTTCGCCTCCACCGCCGGGGCGTTGGCTGCCGCCGGCTTCACCGCCGATCTCGACCCCCAAGCCGTTCTTGAATTTCTCGACTACGGCTACGTCGGAGACACCCGCTCCATCTACCGGGGCGTCCACAAACTCCTCCCCGGCCACATCCTCGAATGGTCCGCTGGCCAAATTACCCGGCAAAGTTATTGGACGCTTCCCCAACCGGTCGAAAATGGCGCGGTCACCTTTGAGGAGGCCGTCGAAGAAACCGAGCGCCTGCTTGTGGAATCCGTCCGCCTGCGCCTTCAGGCCGATGTGCCCATCGCCGCCCTGCTCAGCGGCGGCGTCGATTCTGCCCTTGTCTGTTGGGCGATGAAGAAGCTCAACGCCAACGTCACCGCCTTCACCATCGGCTCGCCGGGGGATGCGGACGACGAGAGCTCCGCGGCGGCCTTCACGGCCAAGGCCCTCGACATCCCCCACCAAATGGTTTCGCTGCTCGACACGCACGATCTGGAAATCGAGACCCTTCTCGACGCCTTCAGCGAACCCTTCGCCGCCCAGTCAACCTTCGGTATCCTCAGTCTTTCTCGCGCGATCAAGCCCTTTGGCACCGTGCTCCTTACCGGCGACGGGGCCGACGACGTATACCTCGGCTACCCCCACTTTCTCAACGCCTGGAGAGCGCAAAACATCGCCAATGCGCTGCCCTCCTTCGCCGCTTCGCTCTGGCAAGCGGGCCGCGGGCTCCTACCCGCCGCCGGCCCCGCCCAGCGCCTGGCCAGCTTCCTCGATTACTCAACTGGCGGCCTGGGTGCCTACATCCAGCGCCGCAATGGGCTCTCCTTCCTAGCTAATCACGGCATCCTGGGCTCCAGCCTGGCATCCACCGCCGCCCCTTGGCGCGATGTCCCACACTCGCTGCCCGCCGCCCGCCGCCTTTTTCATGACGCCTTTCAGTATCATTGGGACACCCATTTTACCGGCGAATTCATGCCCAAGGTCGACGGCGGCACCATGCACTACGCCCTTGAGGCCAGGGCGCCCTTTCTCGATCAAAAGCTCTGGGAATTCGCCGCCGCTCTGCCCGTTTCCATGCGCCTGAAGGGCGGTGTGATGAAAGCGATCCCTCGCGAGATCGTCCGGCGCCGCATTCATCCCAGCATCGGCACGCGTGCCAAACAAGGCTTCACCGTTCCCGTTTCTCGTTGGTTGCTTGGCCCCAAAACCCAACTCTGGGACCGCCTTCGCTCTCCGTCCAGCGCCTTGGCCGCCCTGGGCTGGGTCAAAGCACCGGCGCTCTCCGCCGCAATCGATCGATCCATCGCCTCCGGCCAGCTACCCGGCGGGCTCTGGCACCTGCTCATCCTCGATCACTGGCTGGAGCGCCACCGGTGAGAAGCTTCCTCAAGCTAGCTGTCCATTCCTGCTTTCTCCTTTTGGCCTTGCCCATGGCAGCCCTGTCCCTCTTTGGCCGCCTCAAGCCGGTATATCTCTTCTGGGCGCAATGGTGCGCGCTGATCCCGGGCCTTCCCGGCGACTATCTGCGTACCGCCTACTATCGCCTCACACTGCTCTCGTTTCACCCATCCAGCCGCATCTCCTTTGGCTCTTTCTTTGCCCACCCACAGGCCCGGGTCGCCGCCTCGGTCTATATCGGTTCATTTTCCGTCCTCGGAAAAACCTCCATTGGCGAGCGCTGCCAGATCGCCTCCGGCGTCCAGATCCTCAGCGGCGCGCGCCAACATCCTCGCGACGCACAGGGCCGCATTCTCAGCTCCGACAGCGACGCCTTTACCCTGATTGAGATTGGTGCCGATTGCTGGATCGGTGCCGCCGCCGTCGTCATGGCCCCGGTCGGCGCCGCCTCAACCATCGGTGCCGGTGCCGTGGTCACACGGGAAATTCCGCCCGGCTCCGTTGCCGTTGGCATTCCCGCCAAACCCGTTACACCTCGATAGAAACTCAAATTGGTTAGGTACACTAATGCGATGGCTATTACCGACTGGAAAGTCCTCCGTCAGATACCGGTCCTGTTCGCCAGGCGCGGCCTGATGCTTTCCAAGTACTGGGATTCCCCCCGCCGCCGGGAACGTCTCAAACTCCTTCTCGAGATCCGGTCTAAGCGGGACATGTGGCTCCTACCCACGGAAGCGTGCCAAATCATGAGCGCCATCGACGCCGTCAAGAACGTCCCCGGCGATATGGCCGAACTGGGAGTAGCCACCGGGGCCTCGGCCAAAATGATTTCCTCCCGAGCACCCCATCGCACGCTCCACCTGTTCGATACTTTCGAAGGCCTTCCCGAACCCAGCGTCCAGGACAGCAACCGCTTCAAGAAGAAGCAGTATAGCTACTCGATTGAAGAAGTCCAGTCTTATCTTAAAGGTGACAATCTCCGCTTCTACAAAGGTCTTTTCCCCGGTACCGCGGCGGGCCTCTCCCACTTGCGTTTCGCCTTCGTACACCTCGACGCGGACCTCTATGAGGGCACTTTAGCCGGGCTTGAGTGGTTCTACCCGCGTATGAACCCAGGTGCCATTCTCATCTGCCACGACTATGACACCTCGGCTGGCGTAAACAAGGCGTTCGAGGAATTCTTCGCCGGTAAACCCGAGCCCTATTTCGATCTCGTCAGCAGCCAGTGCATGTTCGTCAAAGCATAGCCGCCGCGCGATATCCTTATATGGTGTCGCCCTCAACGTCGAATCGCTGGCTGGGCATAGCCGAGTCGCTGGATAACTGGTTAGACTCGCACTGGCGCGCCTATCTCGTCGCCGCCAGCCTCCTGTGCGTTGCAACCTTCGTTGGCTACTCTCACGCCAAAGCCCCCTGGAACGATGAAGTGCTTCAGCTCAGCATCGAGCGACTCGACACCGTCCAACAGGTATGGGAGACTGTCCGCGGCGGCACCGTTCAAGTCGACCCGCCGCCCCTGCACATTCTCGGCCATCTCCTTCTCAAATCCTTCGGCGGTCATGTCCTCGCCGCCCGCGCCGCCTCCATTGCCGGCTTTCTTCTGATGTGCCTTTCCTTCGCCCTGCTGCTGCGCCGCCATCTCCCCGCAATTTATGCCGCCGCGGGCTTTTTCATGCCCTATGCTACGGCGCTGCGGGCCCGCGTTCCCGATGCCCGGCCCTACGCCGTGATGTTCGGCTTCTCCGCCTTGACGCTTCTATGTTGGGACGCGATGAACGAAGAGGCGCCTCCCTCCGCCCGGCGCAATCTATGGCGCGCCGGTTTCTGCCTGAGTCTTGCTGCGGTTCTGTCCACTCACTTCTTCGCCATTTTCTTCTTTGTCGGCCTCGGCGCCGCCGAACTCGTCAAGTGGAGCTATCGCAAGCGCCTCGATTGGCCCGCCCTCGGCCTGATGGCTCTGGCCGTCGTTCCTTATATCTTTTGGCTACCCACCCTGCTCAATGCCCGCCGCCTCTACATCCAGCACTACTTCTTCCCGGTCAAGTTCGAGAACTTCTACAACTTTTATAACTTCGCCACCCATGGCCTGCCACTGGCGGGCGTCCTGCTTTTCCTGGTTCTTCTGATCGCGCTAGTCCCCACCCTCGACCGCCCCGCCACCGCTCCTCTCTCTTTGCGCCTACGCTACCTCATGGCCGCCACCGCCGGCTTTCTGTTCGTTCCCGCCGCCGGCTATATCCTGGGCTTGACCGTCACCGGCCTCTTCGTCAATTACTATCATCTCGCCGCCACTTTTGGCGTCATCCTTGGCGTCCCTCTCGCGGTCATGGCCCTCGGCGCGGGCAGCCGCGTCGCCGGTCTGGCGCTGTTTGTCGCGATCTTCGGCCACGGCCTCTTCGTCACCACTCGCGGCCTTTCCGGCTTCCGCCGCGTCGATGACACTTACCCCTCGCTCACCGAAATGCGCAAGTTGATCCCCGCGGAATCCAATCCCAACATCGTTATCCCCTCGCCTCTTCATTTTCTTCCGCTGCAAGAAGCCAACCGCCTCGATCCCAACGACAGTATCCTTTACCTCTACGACCCCGTTAAAGCTCTCGCAGCGCTCGGCTCGGACACCGCCGACCTTTGCCTCTATTACGTCAAAGCCGCCTCTAAAGCCCGTATCGAACCCTTCGATGCGTGGATCGAGGCGCATCCCACTTTCTACATCGCCAGCCTCGGGGAAACCGTCGGCGTTCAGGAATGGCAGTTCGACTACCTCATGCGCAATCCAAACGTCCGCCTCACCTGGATCGGGCAGGTCAAAGGCTTCCGTCTCTACCGCGTCCAGGTCTCCCCCGGCGGGCTGCGCTAGTCATGCCTCCCACCGTCCAGGCAATTGTCTTTGACATGGACGGCGTGCTGATCCTGTCCACCGCCCACCACGCGGCCGCCTTCTCCGAGGTTCTGGCGCCGCTGGGCATCCACGATTTCGATTACTCGCGTTTTGCCGGCCAGCGCACCCCAGACGTCTTCCGCTCTGTTCTTGCTGGACACTCCATGCCTTTCGACGACGCGCTCATCGCCCGCCTGTCTGAAACCAAGAGCGCTCTGGCCCGAACCAAGATCGCCACCGGCGGCGCGCTCGCCCCCAATTGCGCAGAGATTCTCGCCTCGCTATCCTCACGCTATCGCCTGGCTCTGGCAAGCTCCGGCTCGCGCCCGAGCGTGGAGGCGTTTCTCGCCCTCAGCGGCACCGGATCGCTCTTTGAAAGCGTCCTCAGCGGCGACGACGTCGCCCATGCCAAGCCCGATCCGGAAATTTATCTTCGAAGTTTCGGTAAACTCGGCCTCGCCGCTGCCGATTGTATTGTTGTAGAGGATGCAATTTCTGGAATCCAAGCTGGCGTCGCCGCCGGCGCGCAGGTGGTCGGCATTGCCGCCTCGCATGAGGCGGACCCCTTGCGCGCCGCCGGTGCCTACTCCGTTCTCCCCGGCATAGCCGCCCTCGCCGATTTACTAAACACCCACGCCGCAATGACAATCAATCTTGAAAACTGGCAATCCCTCGCCGCCGCCGCCATCGATCCCGATCAATGGACCGTTGTCATCCCCGCCGCCGGCCGGGGCACTCGCCTTGGCTTCGATTTGCCGAAAATTCTGTTTCCCGTCGCCGGTAAGCCGATCCTCGCCTGGCTTGTTGAACGTTTTCGCCCCAACGCCTCCCGCTTCGTCTTCGTTCTTTCTCCAGAAGGCGCTCCTCATGTTTTGCCGGTTCTCGAATCCCTTTTGCCCGGCGCTTTTGAAATCGTCATCCAGCCCTCGCCCACCGGCATGGGCGACGCCGTTGAGCGCGGCCTCGCGGCCGTCCGCACTCCGTCCGCCGCCGTCGTCTGGGGCGACCAGGTCAATCTCCGCGCCACTTCGGTACAGGCCGTAATGCGGCTCCATCAAGGTCCGCTGGCCCCCCTCGGGACGGTTCCCACGGTGATGACTTCCCCGCCCTACATCCACTTCGCGCGCAACGGGGAGGGTGTCCTGTGTGGCTTGCTCCAAGCCCGCGAGGGTGACGCAATGCCGTCCCAGGGCGAAAGCGACACCGGTTTCTTCTGCTTCGCCTCCCAGCCCCTGGCCGCTCTTCTTACCGAGCTGCGCGCCTCGGGGCAAGCAACCGGGCGCCTCACCGGTGAATTCAACTTCCTGCCCGTCATCCCTCTAGCCGCTGCTCGCCATGGCGGCGTCTTAACACCGTCCTTGGTCGCCCCTGAGGAAACCATCGGTATCAATTCCCGCGACGACGCCGCCCGTGTCGAATCCTTCTTGCTGAACCAAAAAAACCATGCCAACTGAAGCTCTCTCCACCACTCCCGCCAAGCAGGCCCCGAGCAAGCTCAACGTTGTAATGTTTTCAGGCGGTAGTGGCACCCATTCCATTACTCAAACGCTCGCCAAGCAC
>JANXUM010000175.1 GCA_025356215.1 Bryobacter sp.
CGTCTTCCCCCGCTCCGACTCCGGCCTCCTCAATCAAATCAGCTTCCCGCTCTTCCTGCGTCAGCTCAAACCCGACCTCTGCCACATCCCTTTGAACGCCGCGCCGCTGTTCATGCCCAAACCCTACATCGTCACCATCCACGATATGAGCAGCCTGCTTTTTCCAGAATTGCGCCAATCCGAGGCCGACGCGCTGCGCCACCAATACCGCCTCTTCCGCTTTCGCCGCAGCCTCCTCCGCGCCAGCCGCATCATCGCCGTCTCCAAGTCCACTCAGCGCGACGTCGAAGACCTCATGCGCGTCCCCCACGATCGCATCCGCCAGATCTACTCCGCCCCCGATCCCCAGTTTCTCGAATACTCCCACCTGGCTGCCTCCGGCAACGCCGCCTACCAAGCCGAGCGCAAGCGCACTCTCGATCGAAACCAGATCTCCTACCCCTTCCTGCTCTACGCCGGCAACGTCCGGCCCCAAAAAAACATCCCCCGCCTCGTCGAGGCTTTCGCCGTACTCCGCAACGAGCTCGAAAACCTCCCCGACTATAAGGACCTGCGCCTCATTATCATCGGCGACGAAATGTGGAAGCACCCCCAAGTGCGCCGCATGGTGATCCAAACCCGCATGGAACCCTACGTCCGCTTTTTCGGCTTCGTGCCTTTTGAGACACTTCGCGTCTTCTACTCCGCCGCCACAGCGTTTGTCTTTCCATCGCTATACGAAGGTTTCGGCATGCCCCCGCTCGAAGCCATGGCCTCCGGCACGCCCGTTGTCTGCTCTGGAACCAGTTCCCTCCCTGAGGTCGTCGGCGACGCTGCCGTCCTCGTCAATCCCGAAAATGTTTTCGATATCGCTCGCGGAATCCGTGAGGTCCTCCTCGACCAAACCCTCCGGACAAACCTGATCGCCCGCGGCCACGTGCAGGCTAGAAGCTACCAGTGGGGCCGCACTGCGAAAATGGTTCTCGATGTTTATCGCGAATCTTTAGAATAATCTCTTAGTATTTAACGCATAAATATTAGTCATTGATGTATCACTGCGGCTATAAACCACGCCATATCAACTACTTCAATCCATACCCCATCTTTAGTCCTAGTACTACCATCAAATAATTCTTGAATTTACCCCCAAATTAAAGCAGTATTGGTCATGCAGTGCCGGAGGGGATTTCGGCCTGTCGCGAACAATAAAAACAAGGATCGTAAAATCATGGAATGGACTCGTAGTGAAACCATCGGACTGGCCAGCGCTTCATGCGTCTTCTGCCGGGGCCTCGGCCTCCGCAAAACACCCACCAAAGGCGAAACAAAACCCTGCGGCTGTGTCTTTCGCGAAATCTTTCGCGTCTGTCACTCCCGTTACCGGCACTGCATCGAAAAATCAGGCTTAACCAGCAAGCCCCAACTCGAAAGGATCAGCGGAGCCTCCGGCTACCGCTTCTACGGACGAAGAAACGAGGAATTCATCGCCGACTTCGAACTCACCTGCAAGCGCAGCCTCAGCCAGTTGGAGCACGACGTCTTCCGCTTCCACTACCTGCTTGGCGCAGACTGGAAACTCTGCACCGTCAAGCTTGAAATTGACAAGGGCACCTTTTTCCACACCAAGTACAAAGTGGAAGAAAAGCTCGGCCGCGTCTTCCGCGAGTTACAGCCTCACAGCCTCTTCCCGCTCGATCAGTACTTCGGTGGCGTCGCCACCAAGAAGCTCATCGTCTACAAGATGCAACAACACGACGAGCGCCCACTCCCCCGGATCGCGGCCAAAACCCCGGTGGACAAAACCGTCGTCGCCACCACCAACCTGCTCGAGATGCCCCGGCGCACCGACACCGTCGGGCATCGCTTCCCTATCCGCAAACGGGAGGAACAAGCCGCCTAACCCGCTCCGGGGCGGCCCTACTTCGCCAGCGCCGCCCCTAAGGCCTCGATCTTCGCCTCGCTCGCCCGGCCAGACTCCCGCCAGATCACCTTCCCGGCCTTGTCCAGCAACATCGCATAGACCGTCGTCTCGCTCTCAATTGCCAGCGCCTGCTTAAACGGGGCCTTGTCGATGTACAGTGTGATCGTCCTTGCCCGCTGCTGCTTGTCCGGGATCCCGCCGCGCATCCCGTTATTGATGAAAAACCGCACCATGCCGTTCATCTTCTGAATCGTCGGAATCTCGTAATACCGCATCTCCGGATGCGCCTGCGCCAGCGGCGGCAGCAGCTTCAACCAGGTGTCGATGTCCTTCTGCTGCTCGCGCTGAAAAGCAATCAGCACCAGATTCCGTTCCCCGGCAAAGCCTCCCGGCATCGCCACCTCATCGCCATTCAGGTTCGCCGCTTTCAAAGACGGAAACTGCTGTGCATCCGCCACCAGGGCAGCCACACAAACCAAAGCCAATTTTCCAAGCATCACAACCAATAGACTCGCCGTTCGCCCCATTCGATACAAAATCCATCGCGTGGGACAATGACGATGCCCCGATCATGCTTCGCACCTTGCGCTGGATCGCCCCGCCCGCCCTCGCCCTCATCCTCTTCTGGCCAGGCCTGCTCTCTTGGTACCAAAAAGATGATTTCGCCTGGCTCGGCCTCTACTCGCAGATCCACAGTTGGGCCGATTTGTGGACCGCCCTCTTCCACCCTTATGCCCAAGGCACCATCCGAACCATCAGCGAGCGCCTCTTCTTTATCGCCAGCTACGGCCTCTTTGGCATGAACGCCCTTCCGCCCCACCTGCTCTGCTTCGCCACCCACGCGGCCAACCTCACGCTCATCCAGTTGCTCTGCGCGCGCCTCACCGGCTCGACAGCCACCGGCCTCCTAGCGGCCCTCCTCTGGACGATCAACTCCAACATGGCCTTCGCCCTGGCCTCCGCCTCGCTCTTCAACCAACTCCTTTGCGCCTTTGTCTTCCTCCTGGCTCTCTGGCTCCTCACCGAATACGCCGCAACAAACGATCGACGCTACCTCGTCGCACAATGGGCGGTCTACCTGCTGGGCTTCGGCGTGCTCGAGCTCAACGTAGTCTACCCGGCCCTTGCTACCGCCTACGCGCTGTGTTTCGCCCGCCACGTCATGCGCAATACTCTTCCCCTCTTCGTGCCGGCCCTCGCCTACACCGCCCTCCACTTCGCCATCACGCCGCCCATTCTCGATGGGCCCTATCTCGCCCACTGGAGCTTCAACGTCATCCCGACACTGGGCCTCTATTGGAAAACCGCCCTCGGCCCCATCAAGCTGATCAATCTCGGCATCCACCCATCCCTCGGTCGCTCAGCCCTGGCTGCCGCGCTAACCCTCGCCTTGCTCGCCTTCCTCCTCCGCCAAATCCAAAACAAGCAACGGCCCTCGGTCTTCTTCGCCGCCTGGTTCTTGATCGTGCTCGCCCCGCTGCTCCCCCTGCGCGACCACTTCTCGGATTACTATCTGACGATCCCCGTCGCCGGCCTCGCCATGTGGGCGGCCACGGGTCTCATCGCCGCCTGGAGCCAAGGCATTCCCGGCAAGGCGGCGGCCATCCTGCTGCTCGCAATTTACACCGGCGTCAACATCCCTCTCGCCCACCTCAACTCGACATCATTCTATGACCGCTCCGAGCGCATCCACCACATGATTGACGCCGTCTTGGCCGCACGCCAATCCCACCCTGGCCAACCCCTAATGCTCACCAACGTCGACGACGACCTCTACCGATCCGCGATCATCCACCGCCCCTTCCGCCTCTATGGCGCAGAAGATATCTGCGTCCAGCAACATCCCGAAGACGGCCCCTGCTCCCCCTCTGCTATTCCTATCGACGTGATCAAGCGTCCAACTGATCCCGCACGCTAGCGATCGTCTCCAGCGTCGCCCGGATCGTTTCCAGCCCCTTGGTTTGCAGCGCATCCTTCTTGATCGCCTCGTCCAACACCGCCGCCAGTCCAGTCAACTCCTCGACATCGCTCTCATCGATCGTCACCACGAGCGATGCGGCCTCCTCGTCCTCGATGATCTTCCCCAAATCGCGCTCTTGCCCTCGCGCCTGCAATAGCACCGCCCTGCGCATGTCCCTCGACGGAGGATGCGCGATGTTGCGCGCCTCAATCTCATCGATCACCGCTTGCGCCGCCGCCTGAGCCTTCGTCAACAGCGCAATCCGCTCCGTCGCCTCTACGTCATGCATCTCATCCTCCTATTTACACGCCGCCGCCACCAACTTCGACGCCGACGCCGCGTCGGCCTTCGCGCTGGCCACTTTGGCGTCGATCAGCTTCTTCTCGTCGTCGTCCTTCGGCACGCTTCCCGCCAGCTTCTTCGCGTCACCTTCCGCCCTTGCCTTCGACGCTTGCGCCGCCTTACACGTGTTCGCGTTCACCATCCCCTGCAAGTCCGACCCAAACTTCGCCGCCGCCTCCGCCTGCGCGAAAACGCCGGGGTCCTTGGCCAGTTCCTTCAGCGCCTGCTTCAAGGCTGTAATCTTCGCCTTCTCCAATGACAAATCGGCCAAGCCCTTCAAGTGGGCCATGTAGGCGTCCTGCGACTTCGCATAGAGCTCTCGCGTGCTCTCAAAATCCACCCTGGCGTAGGTCGCCACCATCCTGTCAACCGCCGCCGCCGCATTCGTCTTGCCCGCCTTCAAAACCCTGGCCGCCTCTTTCGCCCCGTTCGACCGCAACAGATCCAGACGATCCGCCTCATCCACCTCGGCGTCCTCCTCGTTGCCCTTGGCCTCCCGCACATAGCGCGCCTGCTCGTCGTTCAACTTCGCGTCGATCTGCGCACTGTACTTGTCCAGCAACTCCGCCAGCTTATGCGCATAGGCGCGCGCTTCCTTATCGGCGCAAGAGCTGCAAAGCAAGCTCGCCGCCAACACCAGCCCCCTCCCCACAGCACCTCTCACTTCAACACCAACGCCGGGATGATTCCCAAGGTCGCCATTGCCTGCACCAGTTGCGCGATGGTCTCCGGCTTCAAACCGCCTTTATGATACTGAGCCAGTCGCGTCACGCCGTTGCTGATCAGTTCCTCAATCTGCCGCGTCGCCGCCGCCGATACGCGAAGAGCCCCGGCCCGTCTCTCCAGACTGCTGCGCAGCGCCGCCAGCCGCGATGCCGTATCCTCGCGCGCCATCAGCGCCGCAACGTCAAACAACGCCCCGGTCATCGCCACCAAACACAGATCCGCCGCCGCTCCTCTCTCGCCCGCCTGCCTGGCCTCCGCCGCCCGCTTCGTCAAGCTCGCTGCAATCTCTCCCTCCCGCTCCCCTTCGACAAAGCAGGAAAGCTCCAGCCCGCGATTGGCCGACGCCAACCGTTTGCGCACCTCCTTGATCTCCTTCTGCCGGCGCTTCTCGATGGCAATCAGATTCTCCACCTCCACCTCTTGCGCCTTCAGCGTTTCCAGTTGATCCTGAACGAACAACAACCCGGGGCTGGCCGGCAAATTCAAGCTAAACGCCTTATAATCCGTCGCCAGCGCCTTCAGGTGCTTCTCGGCTTCCTTGGCCGCCGCCACCTGCTCTGCTTCGGACTTCCCCTTCTCCAGCGCAAACTCAACGATCGGATCCAGCTTGCCAATCGTCTCAAACCAGCTCCCCAACTCCCTCACCATTGCCTCGGAATTCGGCACCGCCGCCAGCTTCGCCTTCAAATCCTTCAACGCTTCTCTCGTCGTCGCCTCTTGGGCCATCAACGACTCCTTCGCCTTCTGCAACCGCGGGGCCTCCTCAGGGCCAATCCCCGCCGACAGACCGGCAAGAAACTCATCCACTTGCGGCCAAGTCTTCAGCACCGCCAACCGCGCCTTCATAACGTCCTCGGCATTGCGGAACACGGCCTCCTCCCGCTGCTTCCAAAGCACGTCGAGATTCTCGATCGCCTTCTGAAACACGGCACCGTTCTTCAACTCCGCGGCCAGCTTCTGCGCTTCTTGCGCCTGCTTGTCCCGCTGCTCGTTGTAAATCATCTGCCCGCCGACGGGAAGCGCCGCCAGCAAGATCACGATAAGAAGCCTGTTCATCGCCACTCCCACCTTGTAAGCGTATACGAGCGCTCAAATCCGCCGACTCTAACCCACAATGCCCGAGACGTCGATCAGGTACAGTTGCCGCCCGTTGCCGCCGTACGGCGAGTCGATCACTACCTTGCGTCCGTCTCGACCTTGGCGCCGCGGTTTTCACATAGATACAACCAGTGCTTGGCCTTGTCCAGCCCGCGCCGCCCGGTTCTCCCCCAGATCCCTCCACCTGTCGCCACCCTCCGTGTCGATCATCCCAACTTGGATCGCATCATCCGGCTTCGGCGATCGATGCTCAAAAGTTGGTAACCAAACCAGTGGAAGCAAAGCCCCCGCCAGCAGATTTACAAGATCGCGCCGAAGCATTATCTTAAGCTCCTACATCACCGGCAATTCAATAAACGTCGCATTCCCCGGAGCATGATAAATCCGCTGCGTGGCCTTCTTGTAGTCACCCGGCTTCGCAAAAAAGATGTTAGTCACAAAGCTCTGCGGGTTGCGGTCATACAACGGAAACCAGCTCGACTGAATCTGCACCATCACCCTATGCCCCGGCAGGAAAACATGATTCGCATTCGGCAAAGCAAACCTGTAAGTCAAGGGCTGATTCGCCTCCACCGGCCGCGCCGTCGACAAGCTCTCGCGATAACGACCGCGAAAGATATCCGCCGATACCATCAACTGATACCCGCCCATCTGCGGCTGCCCCGCCACCTCGTCCGGATACACATCGATCAGCTTCACCACCCAGTCGCTATCCGTGCCGCTTGTCGATGCGACAAGGTTCGCCATTGGCTCGCCGCTTATCTTCAGCGGCGCGCTTAGTGGCTCGGTCATGAATGACACGACATCCGGCCTGCCAGAAGCCTCGCGCTGATCGTCCACCAGCCAACGCGGCCAAGTCAGCAGCCCCGTATATCCGGTAGGCAGAGTCGGC
>JANXUM010000474.1 GCA_025356215.1 Bryobacter sp.
AGCAATCGAATCGTTCGTCAAGGTCTGCGACTTATACACGGCGTTCATCGCGATACTGCCACATTCCTCCACGTCATTTCCATCCGCTCTTTCCTCCTTCGTGGCGTTTCTCTCGGCCTCGCCGGTGGCCAAGGATCAACCGCTAATCTGGCTTGTCAACGTCAAGCTCTTCCTCCGTCGCGGCACCCTCGACGAGCATGAACAAGGTTACGAACGGGTTCGCACCGCCATCCGGCAGGGAGGCGGCCAACTGCTCAACACGGTACTCGACGTCGACCGCTTCAATCCAATTCGCTCCAATTCGAACATGTCCACCTTGGTCGTCCCTTAACGCTAACCGCCTTGCTTTCCCCACCCCCTATGGTCTAAAGTGAGCCATGGATCGCAGAGACTTATTCCGCGCGGCCGGTTTTGCCGCCGCCGCCTTCTCCAGCGACGCCCTCCCCCGTCTAGAGGCCGCTCTCGCCGCCCAAGCCAACCGCCCCGCAGACTCCCTCGCCATGGACGAGGATTTCTGGTTTCAGATCCGCCACATGTTCACGGTCGATCGCAACATCATTAACCTCAACAACGGCGGCGTTTCCCCAGCACCCAAGATCGTGATGGAAAGTGAAATCCGCTACCTTGAGATCTCCAACATGGGCCCCGCCCATTTCATGTGGAAGGTCCTCGGCCCAGAACTCGAAACTGTCCGCCGCCGCATCGCTAAAAACTTCGGTTGCGACCCCGAAGAGATCGCCATCACCCGCAACGCCAGCGAAGCCCTCGAAATCGTCCAGCTCGGCATGGAACTCCAGCGCGGCGATGAGATCCTCACCACCAACCAGGATTACGGTCGCATGCTCACCACCTGGCGCCAACGCGAACGTCGTGACGGACTCGTCCTCAAACAAATTACCTTCCCCGTCCCCGCCCCCTCTCTCGCCGACCTCCACCAGCGTATCGAGCGCGCCATCACCCCGCGCACCAAGGTCATCCACATCTGCCAGGTCACCAATCTCACCGGGCAAATCTTTCCCGTCAAGTCGATCGTCCAAATGGCCCGCGCCAAAAACATCGAAGTCGTCGTCGACGGCGCCCACGCCTTCGGCCAGTTCCCCTTCAAGCACGCCGATCTCGATTGCGATTACTACGGCACCAGCCTCCATAAGTGGATCCTCGCCCCCGTCGGCACTGGCTTCCTCTACGTTCGCAAGTCCAAGATCGCCAAAATCTGGCCCCTCATGGCCGCCCCGGACTCGATGAACGACAACATCCGCAAGTTCGAAGAAATCGGCACCCACCCGGCCAGCCAACGCAATTCAATTACCGAGGCCATCACCTTCCACGAGTCGATCGGTCCCGAACGCAAGGCCGCCCGCTTCCGTTACCTGCGCAAGCGCTGGGAAGCCCGTCTCCGTCCCCTCCCGGGCGTTACTCTCCACACCAGTTCAGATCCCGAACTCAGTTGCGCCATCGGCACTGTGGGTTTCGCGGGCTTTAGCATGCCCAAGCTCGCCGATCACTTAATGGAGAAGTACAAGATCATGACCGTTCCCATCGTCAAAGAGGGCGAATACAGCGGTCTCCGCATTACCCCCAACGTCTACACCACCATTGAAGAGGTAGATACCTTCGCCGACGTAATGGAGGGAATCCTCAAAAAAGGCCCCGCCGCCTTGGGACTTTCCGCTTGACAAGCGTCTACCGAATTACATAGATTGCTATAAGGCCAATCTTTTGTTAAGGTTGGGTGTCGGCTTCGCTGTCCACGTTCGACGGCATCGATTCTCGCTGCGGCCCTTCGGCTTATTGTTTTCAACAAATTCGCCGATAGGTCTTATAAGGACGACATGGTCTTTTACAGATTTCTACTTTCAGCCCTCCTCGCGATAGCGATTTTCGCTACCCCCAGCGCCGTCTGGGCCATCGCGACCAAGAAGCCCGCCTCGAAGAAAACCGTCTCGACAAAGGCAAAGACTCTTGTCCATAAAACGACTCTTGTCCATAAAACGACTCTGGTTCACAAAACCCGTTTCACGGCAGCCACAAAAAAAGTAGTTGTCAAAAAAGCTTCCCTCACTACCGCCAAAGCCCGCCCCTCCCGCTTCCGTCAACGCAATAGCCCCTACGCCGGCTTCTGGACCGTCCCCAATTTCGCCGATGCTACAGAAGGCGACGTCATCGATGGCGAAGACCTAACCGTCCGCCGCGCAGCTGTTGAGGCACTCAATGGGATGAATGGCTCCGTCGTCGTCGCAGATCCCTCTACAGGTCGCATCCTTAGCATGGTCAACCAGAAGCTCGTTCTGCAGAACGGCTTCCAGCCCTGCTCCACCGTTAAGCTTCTCACCAGCGTCGCTGGCGTTATGGAGGGCGAATACTCCCATGACAAAGTCGTCAAACTCGGTCGCGGTTCCTACATGGATATGACCGAAG
>JANXUM010000256.1 GCA_025356215.1 Bryobacter sp.
GATAGTGCGCGCCCCACGGATAGGCCGAGACGCTGTTCTCGCCAAAGCGCGAGTTGCCCCCCGCGTGCTCCTCCATCTCGAGGATCACGAAGTCGTGGAAGCCCCGCTTCTTGAGCCACCAACCGGCAGAAAGGCCGGCCATGCCGGAGCCGATGATGACCAGCGGAACCCGCTTGCGATCGTTTGGCTCCGGGAACGCCGCGTGGTCCCGCAGCTTGTGGCCGAGCGGGAAGCCGTCCATCACGAAGCCGCCTTCGATCGGCGGCCTGGCCTTGCGGCCAAGCTGTAGGAACGGGGCGGCGATGGCGTCGCGTCTGGTCATTTGGTCCAGTGATAGGTGGCTGCCGCAGCGGCCACGCAGAGCAGCGCTGAAGCGGCCACGTAAGCCGCCGCCATCGCATGGCGGCCTTGTTCGAGCAGCGTTACGACCTCGATCGAGAAGGTCGAGAAGGTCGTGTAGCCGCCGCAGAAGCCGGTGATCCAGAGCAGCCGCTGGTCCCCGGCAAGCCGGTTGGTTAGCAGGCCGATCAGCGCCCCTCCCGTCAGGTTGACCACAAAGGTCTGCCAAGGGAAGGGAAGCGGCAAGGCGGTCGCAATGGCGTAGCGGGCTACCCCGCCGATCGCCGCGCCGATGCCGATCAGACCGTAGCGCATCAGCGGCTCAGCGGGGTGATGGTCAGCTTCCGAAACTCGACGACTCCGTGGTCGCCCTGCACGGCGATCGGGCCGGGCATCGCCTCGTCCGGGTCAAAGCACATCGCCGTCGGCCCTTCGATGACCTTGTGGTCGACCGTCACTTGGCCGTTGAGCTTGACGGTGACGATCCGGCCCACCAGCCGAACGTCGAGAGTCTGCCACTCGCCTGCCGCCTTGGCCGCCTGTACCGCAGGCGGGAGCCGCGAGTAGATGCCGCCTTGCGAGTGACCGTCGATCGGCAGACCGGCGGTGTCCTCAATCTGTACCTCGTAGCGGCCGCGCAAGCCAATGCCTGAGTTGGAGCCCTTCTCGTAGCGGTACTCGGCGTGCAGCTCGAAGTTCCAGAAGGTCTCCGCCGTCCGAATGTCGCTGGCCTTGAAGGCGTTCTTGGTGATGCCATCCTTGACGCTCCAGTCGACGCCACGCCCGGGGAAGGTCGGCTGCCAGCCTTCGAGGTCTCGGCCGTTGAATAGCTCGATCGGCGCGGTGGGCTTCCAGCGCTCGTCGTCACGGTCGCGGATCTCGGGCGCGCGCTCGCCTACAAAGGTCCGCGTCGGCTTGCCGTCGATGGACTGCGTGCCGATCAGCTTGCCGCCCTGAATGGAGGCGACATAGGTTAACTTCTTGCCGCCGCCCTCGTAGGACCAATGCAGTTCTTTGTGGTCCACCTTGATGACGGGGATGTTGTCCATCTGCCCGCCGGGGAAGCCGACGAAGCGGCCATTGATCTTGGAGCCGCCCGCGCCGTTGACCTCGATCCACCAGACGCGCCCGCGAGGCTCGTCTTTGACGGTCAGATTCCAGCGGCCATTGTAGTCCTTGTCGGCACCGAAGGCGCAGACGGACAGTGTGAGTAAGAGAAGAGTTTTAGAAAGTACCGGCATGTCGTTTCAGGATCTTTGGAAGGTTGACTGAGAAGGCGCTGCGAGGGACGACGCTGTCGCAGCCGGCGTCCACCGCCGCTTGTTTGCGCTCACCGTCGACATGCGAGATGAAGCCCAACATGCTGATCTTCTTGAGCGCGTCGTCAGCCTTGAAGGCGCGGATGACTTCGATCACGTCGAGCCTGTTGTGGTTGAGGTCAATGAGAACGAGGACGGGCTGGCTCTTTGCGTGAGTCAACGCGTCCTCGAGGGTCTTGGCGTATACGACGCTAATTGAGTTTTGCCTGGCGGCGGCGTCGATCTTGACTGCGAACATCAAGTCGTCTACCACCGCCAGAATCTGCTTTGCTGGCACTTGTTCCAGCTTAGCGAGTTAGAACAGCAATTTGAGGCCAAATTGCAATTGGCGGGCCGGATAAGCGGCGTTGATCTGACCGAAGCTGCCCGAAGATCGGTTGCCATTCGGAGGCGCAAAGTTGGTGCGGTTGAGCGCGTTGAAGGCCTCAGTGCGGAAGGAGAGCTTGAAGCGCTCGGTCAGAATGAAGTCCTTGTGGAGACCGAGGTCCATCTGATACAGGCCAAAGCCCTTCACGACGTTGCGCCCGGCCGAACCGAACGGCTGGCTGCGGTTGGTGGGTAACGTGACGGTGGCGGGGTTCAAGAACTGAACGTAGCTGGGAGCCGAGAAGCGGCTGCCCTCGGGCAGGACAGGATCGCCGATGAGGTTGGGGCGGTAGTTAGGCGAGCCGCTGACGGAGAAGTCCGACGACGGGCTGTAGGTGAGGTTGACGGCGCTGCCGGAGTTCATCGTGTTGATTCCTGACAAGCGCCAGCCGCCCAGCACGAGGTCGGTGGCTTTGTTCCAACCGGAGCCGAACTGCTTGTTGCGACCGAAAGGCAGATCGTAGAGCAAGGTGGTTGTGTTGTTCAACGGCTGGTTGTAGCCCGTGACGCCTTTGTCGTTGGCGAGGTTGCGGAAGTTGGCGCGAGAGTTGTCGCCGTTGTTGGCTTCGAGGTGGCCGCTGGCATTGTCGATCGACTTGGACCACGTGAAGGAATTCAGCATGTAGAGGCCCTTGCTGAAGCGCTTCTCAAGCTTGGCCTGAAGGCCGTGGTAGCTCAGGAATCCTTCGCCGTAGGCAATCTGGATCAAGCCGAAATTCTGGATCGGACGGCGGGCTTGAAGCGAGAGGTTGGTGTCGACCGTGTTGGGTGTGGCCTGGTTGTAGTCGGCAAGGATCATGAGGCCGTTGCCGTGGGAGCCGACATAGGCGAGGTCGAGCACAAGGCCCGAACCGAGTTCGCGCTGAACGGTGAAGTGCCAGTTCTGGACGAAGCTGGTCTTGTAATCCTTGGGGATGTAGTTGGCGCGGACATTGATCTGCTTGACGTTGGCGGCGGACAGGAAGTTGTCCGGGTAGCCTTGCAATGTTGTGCGGAAACAGGTGCCGGGGGTCTGGGCGGTGCTGGTGCAGAGAGGCACTCCGGCGGCACCGGCGGTTAGCGGAGCTTGATCGATCGTCGGGTTGACGACGTTCGGCAGGTTATAGGCCAGCAGGTTCTCGCCGCCCATGCGGTTGAAGTGGATGTAGCTGATGCCGTAGGCCGAGCGGATAACGGTCTTGGAATTGGCGGTGTAGGCGATACCGATGCGCGGGGCGAAGTTGTTGCGATCGGGATTGATGCCGGAGCGATCGGCGATGCCGCCGGCCTTGGCGGGAACGAGCGTATTGGAGGCGGGGTCGAAGTTGGACAGCTTGTTGTCGTCCAAGTATTGCGGTGTCGCGTATTCGTAGCGCAGGCCGGCGTTGATGGTGAGCTTGCGGGTGGCCTTCCAGTCGTCGGCAAGGTAGAGAAAGTGCATGCGCTGGCGGTAGTTGACTACGACGGCGTTGTTGAGCTGGTAGTTGCTGCGGGCGCCGAACAGGAAGTCGGCGACGAACTGTTCGTTGTCGTTGGCGGAGCCGGGAACCTTGCTGAAGCGACCGCTGTAGGTGTCGGCGCCGTACTTGGGGTTGAAGTCATCGATTTGTGTGTTGATGAGCTGGTATTCGTAGCCGGCCTTGAGGCTGTGCTTGCCCAGCAAAAGCGAGTAGTTTAGCTTGGGGTTGATGACGAGGGGGTTCTGGAATTGGGGGTTGGAACCCTGCACGCCCATCGTGGTGAAGCCGTTGATGCCCTGGCCGTTGACGCCGCCGGTGAAGCGGGGGTCGCGCGGGGCGTTGGGTAGGTTGAAGCGCTCGCCGATGCTGGTGGTTCCGACGAACCAAGGCAGCTTGGAGTTGATCGACTTGCCGACGGCCATGCGGAACTCAAGCACCGAGCGGGTGCTGAGTGTGTAGGTGGCACCGCCGGCGGCCTGCCAGTTTTTGACGTAGATGTTGCCGTTGCTGTTGCCACCGGAGGGGCCGGGGATCGAGGCCGGGACGACGATGTTGGAGAGGCGATGGGAGTAGCGACCGAAGACGGTGAGCTTGGAGCCGAAGTACTGGTCGTAGCGGATGTCGGCCTTATCGATGTCAGTGGGCTGCTTGGGCAGCGTCTGGAGGTTGTTGGCAC
>JANXUM010000288.1 GCA_025356215.1 Bryobacter sp.
ATTCACCAGGAACTCAAAGCCAAGATATCTCCACAACGCCAGCAGCTTGACGCGGCATTTCCTCTCCCGGAATTTAGCCTTTGTGTAATAGCCGAACCCCGCGTCGGCGGGCCCAAAGTAGCGGAAGCTGAAGCTGTTCAAATGCCACCGATGCGTCGGATCGCAGAAGCTCGAAAAATCGGTGTAGTGCGGCGTCTCCAGGCGCACCACGCCCCCGGCGCGGACGATGCGGTGAAACTCCTCCATCGTCTTGATCACGTTTTCGACGTGCTCGATCACGTGGATCGCCCGCAACTCGTCGAAACTCGAATCGCGAAATGGATAGGGGTGGCGGTCGAGATCGGCGATCACATCGGCAGCCGTGTTCGGATTATTGTCCAGTCCAACCGACCCTGGATACTTGCGGATTCCGCAACCTACGTCGATGACTCTTGGCTTAACTGAAGGCAAGTCTCCAGTGTATCGAGGCAGAATTCCGCCTGATCGCGCGTAAACACCAACGGAGGGCAAAGGCGAATTGAATTCGGCCCGCATCCCAGGATCAACATCCCGCGTTCAAACGCCATTAACTCCAGGCGATCGCGCAATTCCGGAAAGCGCTCGCGCGACTCTTGATCCCGCACCAGCTCAAAGCCGATCATCAGACCCAAGCCCTGCACGCGTCCCACATGGCGAAAGCGCCGCGGCCAATCCCGCATCCGCTCCACCATGTAGCCGCCCACCGTCTCGGCGTTGCGCATCAACTCGGACTCAAGCAGGCCGATCGTCACCAGCGAGCTGGCGATCGCGATCGGATTGCCGCCAAAGGTGGAAGCGTGCGCGCCCGGCGTCCACCGCATCCATTCCGGCTTGGTCACCACCGCGCTCAGCGGCAATCCGCTGGCGATGCCCTTGGCAAGCGCCAGGATGTCCGGGTTCACGCCAAAGTGCTCGGCCGCAAACATCTTGCCCGTGCGCCCCATGCCCGCCTGCACTTCATCCCAGATGATGGGAATCCCATGACGCGAAGCGACGGCCTGCAGTTCGTCTACAAATTTTTGCGGCGGCACCACATAGCCGCCCTCGCCCTGCACCGGCTCAACAATGATGCCCGCGATGTCCTCGGCCGGCAATATATGGCGGATGAGCTGATCCTCAATTACCTTCACACATTCAACGTCGCAAGTCTCCACCTGCTTGCCGTAACTGCAGCGGTAGCAGTTGGCGTAGGGGATGTGCGTCACCCCCGACAGCAGCGCCCCGAAGCCCTTCTTCTGAACGCTCTTCGATCCAGTCAGCGATAGCGCGCCCATGGTACGCCCATGGAAGCCGCCAAGGAACGCGATAAAGCGCTCCCGCCCCGTGTGGTAGCGCGCCATCTTCAGCGACGCTTCGATCGCCTCGGCGCCGGAATTGCCAAAGTACACGCGCCGCGGGCCCCCGCCTGGTACCAGGCTCGCCAGCTTTTCGGCCAGCTCCACCATGTTCTCGTAATAAAAATCGGTGCCCGAGTAATGAATCAACTTCGCTGCCTGCGCCTCAATCGCGGCAACCACCTTTGGGTGGCAATGCCCCGTGGCGCAAACCGCGATGCCCGCGTTGCAATCGAGAAAGCGATTTCCGTCCAGGTCGTGGATCATCGCGCCTTCGGCGCGCTCCACCGTAAGCGGATAACCGCGCGTATAGCTGGGCGACAAGACGGCGTTGTCGCGGGCAATCAGTTGTGCCGACTTCGGACCCGGCAAGGCCGTGACCAAATGCGGTAGATCCATCCGGACGAGCGGGGATTGGCTCATGGGAAATCTCCTAGCGAGGGTTGCAGGTGGATGTTGTGGGACGACCGGAAATGAAAGGGGAGAAGGAGAGAAGGAGAGAAACGAAACTAGTCGGCACCAAACAGACCAGGGCGGCTGAGAGCGGGTAGATTTCGCATGATCTCATTCTAGGCCACCCGTGCATTCCGCGCTGGAGCCAATCGTTCAGAAAAACGAAAATCTTGTTATCATATCAGAGAAGTTCCTTGCGCGAATTATTCTTTCACCCCGTTGTACTCCGATTGACATCCTTTATTCCTAATCTGAAGGTGAGGTTCCCCATGGCAGAAGAACGACGAATCCAGAAGCAGTATCTGCTGGCTAGTGATTTCGATCACACGTTGAGCTTTAACGACTCGGGCGTTGTCCTGAGCGAGATGCTCGGTAT
>JANXUM010000477.1 GCA_025356215.1 Bryobacter sp.
ATGAGAAAGGCCACGAATTCCTGCGCGAAATGAAGCGCCAGGGATGCCGCGTGCTCCTGTTGACCTCTCACAGCCTGAAGGAATCCGCGAAGTGGCCGCTGGAATCCATCGACGAAATCTACTACATGCCGGACCAGCAAAAGAAATGGGACCGGCAGCAGACCGTCAACGCGGTGAGCTATCTGGCGCGGACCGAGAAACTGGACAGGATCGTACCGTTGGACGATTTCGATCTGGAGATGGCGGCCTCGTTGCGCGAGCACTTGCGGATTCCGGGGATGGGCGAGACAACGACACGATACTTTCGCGACAAACTGGCGATGCGGCGGCAGGCGGCGGAGAAGGGTCTGAACATTCCCGAATTTGTGCATGTGTTGAATCATGCCGAGGTGAACGCGTTTATTGACCGTGTGCCGGGGCCATGGGTATTGAAGCCGCGATTTATGGCGGGGGCGATCGGGATTCGCAAAGTGTATTCGCGCGAGGATCTGTGGAGTGCCGTAAACACCCTGGGCGACGACCAGTCGAATTATCTGCTTGAGAAGTACGTACCGGGGCACATCTTTCACGTCGACTCGGTGGTCAACGAGCGCGAGATCGTCTTCGCCGTGGCAAGCCGCTACGGGCGGCCGCCGATGGACATTAGCCACGAGGGTGGCGTGTTTACCACGCGGTTGCTGGAGCGGGGGACACCGCTTGAGACGCGGCTGCTGGAGATGAACCAGATGGTGCTGGGGGGGATGGGGCTGCTGCGTGGGGTTTCCCATACCGAGTACATACAGGGGCGCGAGGACGGGAAGATCTATTTTCTGGAAACATCGGCGAGGGTGGGCGGAGCGCACATTGCAGATTTGATCGCGAACAGCACGGGGATCAACCTATGGGCGGAGTGGGCAAAAATTGAAGTGGGCGGGGGAGTCGGTTATAAGATCGGCCCGGCGAGCAAGAACTACGGCGGGTTGCTGGTGAGCTTGGCGCGGCAGGAAAAGCCGGATACTTCCGCCTACAATGACCCGGAATTGGTGTGGCGGATGGAGAAAAAACATCATGTCGGACTTATCGTCGCCAGCCCCAGTTACGACCGTGTGCAAGTGCTTATGGACAAGTACGTGGAGCGCGTGCAGGAAGACTTTTTGGCTGTGGCTCCTCCTCGCGAAAAGCCCACCGACTAACGCGGCGACCTACACGCAGGACGTTCGCGGCATTTTAGCCAGGCACTGTATTGAGTGCCACCGCGCCGGAGAAGTTGCGCCCTTTGCGCTGGACAACTATGACGACGCGCGGAAGCGGGCCAAGCAGATCGCAGTGGCGGCGAGGGTGCGCTTTATGCCGCCCTGGAAGCCGGTGGCGCCGGGTGTGGGGTATCGACACGAGAGGCGTTTGAGCGCGGTCGAGATCGCGACGCTGCAAGCCTGGGTGGCGGGCGGGGCCGCCCGGGGGCCCTCTGTCGTTGACCGTAACTTGCCGCCCGTGGCGGTGCCAGCGCCGGATCGCGAGTGGAGGGTATTGGAACCCTTTGAGGTGCCGGCGCAGGGGCAGGATCTTTACCGGTGTTTTGTGATTCCTTCGCGACTGGACGAGGCAAGGTGGATCGATGGTTTTGAATTCACGCCGGGCAACCGCGTCGTCGTGCATCACGCGCTTGTCTTCTTCGATCTGTCGGGGGCGGGGCGGCGATTGGACGCAGAGGCGGAGGGGCCGGGCTATCCGTGCTTTGGCACGCCGGGCTTCTTGCCGGTGGCTAGCCTGGGCGGTTGGTCGCCGGGGAATCGCAGGCTGACGATGCCGCCCGGCACGGCGGTGCGCGCTCCCAAAGGGGCCGACATCGTATTGCAGATCCACTATCATCCGACGGGCAAACTGGAGCGTGACCAGAGCGGCGTGCGCGTTTACTTTGCCAAGAGCCCTCCCCAGAAGCGGCTACTCGATATCGCGCTGACTTCAAATCGCATTGACATCGCGGCGGGCCTTGCGAAGTATCAAGTACACGACTACTTTGAGGTGCCGGTGGATGTGACGCTTTGGCAGATCATCCCGCACGCGCACTTTGTGGCGCGGCGCGTACGGGCGTGGGCGGTGTTGCCCGGGGGTGTGCGGAAGGCGGTGTTGACGATCACGGATTGGGATTTCAATTGGCAAGACATCTACCAATTGAAGGCACCGCTCAGGCTACCGGCGGGGACTTTGCTTGAGATGGAGATCGACTACGACAACTCGACGGCAAACCCGCGCAACCCCAACCAGCCGCCGCAGCGGGTGAGCTGGGGACCGGGGTCCGGGGATGAGATGGCCGGGGTGCACTGGAACGTCACGGTGGACAACGAGGAGCGGGACTTGGAGGATCTAACGTCGTCGCTGTGGGGCAAGATGATCCGGGCGACGCAGACGGGGAAGCCTCGGCGCTAGGATAGGGCAAGATGACCCGTCGATCTTTTGCCATGTTGCCGCTGGTGGCGGCGGGAGCGCCACTGCTCCCTACGAAGACGGAACTTGACGATTATTTGCGGCAATTGGAAAAGGCGTTGGTGGAGGAGATTCTCCCGGCGGCGGCTTACTCTGTGGGGCTGCGGGTGATCGTGGCAGAGGCGCGGATGCTCTGGTTCTATTCGCGCATGGCGCGGTGGGGGCATGAGCCGAAGAGCATGTTGGCGGCGGCCGAGCATGGCTATGCGACCTTGCGAGAGACGATGTGGGATGCCAAGAATGGCGGGTTCCAGTGGGAGGTGGACGCGGCGGGCAAGGCCACCAAACGCAACAAGCATGTGATGGGGCAGAGCTTTGGGCTGTTGGCGGTGGCGGAGTATGCGCTCGCATCGCGGCGTAAGGAAGCGCTCGATTTTGCGATAAAGATTTTTGAGACTTTGGAGAAGCGGGCGCATGATCCAGTGCACGGGGGCTATGTCGAATACTTTCTAGCCGATTGGTCGACGCCGCCCGTGAACGAGCCCATTTACGTTGAAGGGTCGGCGACGGGAATGAAGCTGATGGAGACGCATCTGAGCCTGATGGAGGCGATGACGGCGCTGTATCAAGCTTCAAGGAGCGCGGCCGTGCGTGAGCGGCTGATTGAGTTGCTGTCGATTGAGACGAACGCGGTGATTCGCAAGCCATTGGGGGCATCGACGGATAAGTACGATCGGGATTGGTCGCCGCGCGTGGAGGGGGAGTTTGCGCGGGTGAGTTATGGGCGGGATCTGGAGAATCTCTGGCAAGTTACAGAAGCGGCCCGGGCAGTGGGGCTCCCGTTTAGTCCTTATGTCGATCTATTTACGAGTAACTTCGCCTACTGCCGCAAATATGGGTTTGATGAGGAGCGGGGCGGGTTCTTCACGAGCGGTGGATTTAACGAGCCCGCCAGTGATCGGAGCAAGGGTTGGCGGGCGCAAGCCGAGGGGCTGGTGAGCGCGTTGACGATGTATCAGATCACGAACCGCACCGCGTATTTTGAGGTGTTTCGGAAGACTTGGGGCTATTGGCGGTCTGGTGGGGACAAAGGGGCGAAGTCAGTATTTCATGAGGGACGGGCGATGATCGAGTGTTTGGCCCGGTTGCGGGCGATCCGGGAGAAGACGTCGTAACTTAGTCGCAAGTAACCCGTTTATACGGAAAGTGTTGCGTTCGCGGCTTGGCTTGGTCGAGTAACTCGGTCTTGGCGTGGAGTTCATCGCCGACGCGGCGGTAGGCAATGCGCTGCGGATAATCGTGTTTAGGGTTCTCGAAGACGATCGATCGATCGTCGTTCTTGACGAGCGTGAAGGGGATGGGGCCTTGGGTTCCGACGATGGCTCGATATAGGAGCTCGCCGTCTTTAACTTCGATGTGGACCTGCTCGAAAGAGGCGGAGCTTGAGCTTGCCGATACGATATCGCAGCAAGGGAACTGGGACAATAGGGCGCAGATGGTCACACTAAACGACATCGAAGCGGCGGATCGGCGCATCCGTCCGACGATTCACATAACGCCTTGCGAGTACTCCGAGACGTTTACCGCCATGGCGGGGAGCCCGACTTTCTTTAAGCTGGAGAACCTGCATATGACGGGCAGCTTTAAGGAGCGCGGGGCGCTGAACAAGCTGTTGACGATGACGCCGGAGGATCGGGCTCGGGGGGTGATCTGTGCGTCGGCAGGAAATCACGCGCAGGGCGTTGCGTATCACGCCACGCGGCTGGGGGTGCGAGCAATGATCTACATGCCGGAGAGCGCGCCGATTACGAAGGTGAACGCGACGGAGCGATTTGGCGGCGAGGTGGTGCTGTATGGGAAAAGCTTTGACGAGGCGCTGGCGGAGGCCAAGCGGCGCGGGGAGGCCGATGGGCTAACCTTTGTCCACGCGTTTGACGACCCGGCGGTGATCGCAGGGCAGGGAACTGTGGGGCTGGAGATTCTGGGGCAGAATCCGTTTGTGGAGGCGATCGTGGTGCCGGTGGGCGGGGGCGGACTGATTGGCGGCATCGGGTGCGCGATCAAAGAGACCAACCCGAAAATCAAAGTGATCGGCGTGCAGACAAGTCGGATTCCGTCGATGATTGCGGCGTTGGCCGGTCATGCGCCGGTGGAGTTGCCTGCGGCGAGTACGATCGCAGACGGCATCGCGGTGCGGCGGGCCGGGGCGCATACGTTGCCGATGGTCGAGAAGTATGTAGACGACGTGGTGACGGTAGAGGAGGAGGAGATCGCGAGCGCGATCCTGTACCTGTTGGAACGCGAAAAGACGGTGGCCGAAGGGGCGGGTGCGGCGGCGGTGGCGGCGCTGTTGCATCAGAAGACAAGCCTGAAGGGGAAGAAGACGGTGGCGCTTGTTTGCGGGGGCAATATCGATCCGCTGTTCTTGAGTCACATCATAGAACGCGGGATGGTGAAGGACGGACGGCTGGTGAAGATCCGGGTGATGGTGCCGGACCGGCCGGGGGCGCTGCACGCGCTAACGGGCGTGCTGGCGGACATGCGCGTAAACGTCGTCACGATCGAGCATGACCGGGCTTATCATGGCGTGGCGTTGGGGAACACAGCCGTGGAGGCGACGATTGAGACGCGCGGGAGCGAGCATCTGGACGAACTGTTTATGGCATTGTCGAAGCTGAGCTACGAAGTCGAGCGGATTCGTTAGGCGAGGATGTCTTTGACGACTTCGCCGGAGACGCCGGTGAGGCGAACGTCGAGGCCTTGGTATTTGACTGTCATGCGGAGGTGGTCGATGCCCAAGAGGTGGAGCATGGTGGCGTGGAAATCGTGGACGCTGACGGGGTTTTCGACCGCAGCGTAGCCGAGGTCGTCAGTAGCCCCGTAGCTGATGCCCGCCTTCATGCCGCCGCCGGCGACAAAGTAAGAGAAGCCCTTGATGTGGTGATCGCGGCCGTCGCCGCCCTGAGACATGGGCGTGCGACCGAACTCGCCGCCCCAAACGACAAGCGTGTCGTCCAACATGCCACGTTGCTTGAGGTCCTGGATGAGGGCGGCGGTGGGGCGGTCGACTTCTGAGGCTTTGGCGGCGATGCCGTCTTTGACTCCGCCGTGGTGGTCCCAATCGCGATGATAGAGCTGGATGAAGCGGACGCCCTTCTCGGCGAGGCGGCGGGCGAGCAGGCAGTTGGAGGCGAAACTTCCGTCGCCGGGCTTGGCACCGTACATTTCCAGGACGCCAGCGGGCTCTTTGGACATGTCCATGAGTTCGGGGACGCTGGCCTGCATCCGGAAGGCCATCTCGTATTGGGCGATGCGGGTTTGG
>JANXUM010000315.1 GCA_025356215.1 Bryobacter sp.
CGAGGGTTTCGCCGATGGCTTTGGTGGCACCGTAGCCGAGATAGGCGCCGGCGGCGACGGCCTGCCAAAGGGCCCTGGTGTTATTCCGCTTACCGACGGCGACGATGGGCAGCGGGTAGGATTGGTGCTCCAGGGCGGGGACGGCAGGGTTGTCGGAATTGCAGACGACGTGCGTCATCCAGCCGTCTTTGGCGAAAGCGGCGGTGCTGCCGATTGGGTAGGCGCTACGGGGGTGATCGTAGGGGTCCCAACGCTTGATGAGGCCGCCGAGTTCTTTGAGCAAGGCGCGAGCGTTGGGGTAGGTCTCCCAATCTTTGACGATTTCCCAGGTGACGTTAAACGGGGCGAGGCGCGACATCGCGTAGCGGATGTATCGGGAACGGGTTGCTGGATCGGGCAGGGTCTTGGTGAGCGCGCCGTCGGGGCCGGCCAAGACGATGTCGACAACAATGCCGTCTGCGTTTAGGGCGCGGACTTGCTTCTCAAAGGCCTGGAAACGGGCGGGGTTGGGGGGCCACTGCGCTTCAAAGAGAGTGCGAACGTGGGAGGCTTTTTGGGTCTTAGCGGTTTGCAGGCTCTCATCGGCCGCGGTCGGAAGGTCCCAGATTTCCATGCCCAGCCAGAGGTGGGCTTTGAGGGTGCCGGTGTAGCGCCAGTGGTGGGTATTGGCGGGCTGGATAAAGCCGCGGGCCTCGCTGGGCAGGGCGGTGAACTTGACGGTCTGCTTGTCGAAGCGGGGGAGGTTGCTCGAGAGCTTGAGTTCCCAGGGACCTTCCTCTGTCGGGGTAACGCGGATTGTCATTTTCGAGCCCCCGTCCCAGAAGGCCTCTGTGAGGAAGGTGCGGAAGCGGGGGCTTTTGACTTCGGCGGAGATTTGGGCATCGGCCCAGGATTCGCCCGCGTTGAGAGCGAAAGAAATTTCGCAGGGACTGAAGGCGAGGGTATCCGGGCAAGGGGCTTGCGCCCGAAGGGAGACACCGAGTAGCAAAAGAAACAATCCGGCCCGCATAATAGCCAGTATGACTCGTGCGCTGATCCTTAGTCTTCTTCTCTCGTCGTCCTTGTTTGGGCAGGGCGCTTTGACCGCCAAAACCACCGGCTTGCAAAAGCAGGAAGGGTACTTTTCGCTCTACTATGACGCCAAGACGGGCAAGCTGTTTATGCTTGTCGACAAGTTTGACACGGACTTTCTGTTCTATGAGAGCTTGCCAGCCGGATTAGGATCCAACGACACGGGCCTGGATCGGGGCTTGCTGGGGCAAGAAAAGATTTTGCACTTTGAGCGCGCCGGCGGCAAGGTGATGCTGGTGCAGGAGGCGCAGGATTATCGCGCGGCGTCTAGCGATCCGCTGGAGCGCAAGGCTCTTGCCGATAGTTTTGCGCGCAGCACGCTGGCTGGCTTTGCAATCGAGGCGGAGGACGGCGGCAAGGTGCTGATCGATATCACGGGCTTTGCCGTGCGCGACGCGATGAACGTGGCGGGGCGATTGAAGCAGCAGAACCAGGGGACCTTCCGGTTGGACCCAGCGCGCAGCGCGATTTATATGGCGCGGACCAAAGCCTTTCCGAAGAACACCGAGGTTGAGGCGACGATCACATTTGCCGGCGAGGGCGTGGGGAATTTCGTGTCGAGCGTCACGCCGACCGCAGACGCGATGACATTACGGGTGCATTTGAGTTTTTTGGAGTTGCCGCCGCCAGGATATAAGCCACGGGTCTACGATCCCCGTTCCGGCTACATTCAATCGCGGTACGCCGACTATGCGACGCCGGTGGATCAGTCGCTACAGAAACGTTTCATCTTGAGGCATCGGCTGGAGAAGCGGGACCCGAGCGCCAAAGTGAGCGACCCGGTAAAGCCGATCATCTATTACATTGACCGCGGCGCGCCGGAGCCGATCCGGAGCGCGCTGGTGGAGGGCGGCAAGTGGTGGAACCAGGCCTTTGAGGCGATCGGATACCGCAACGCGTTTCGTGTGGAACTGCTGCCGGAGGACGCTGACCCGATGGACGCTCGCTACAACCTTGTGCAGTGGGTGCATCGCTCAACCCGGGGTTGGAGTTATGGCAGCAGCGTGTCGGACCCGCGCACCGGGGAGATCATCAAGGGGCATGTGACGTTGGGGAGCCTGCGCATTCGGCAAGACTTCATGATTGCCGAGGGGCTGCTGGCACCGTACACCGGCAAGGATGTTTCTACGAAGCGGATGTTGGACATGAGCGTGTCGCGGATCCGCCAATTGTCTACGCATGAGATCGGGCACACCCTGGGGCTGGTGCACAATTTCGCGGCAAGCGCGTTTGGCCGGACGAGCGTGATGGATTATCCGCACCCGCTGATCACCTTCAAGAGTGATGGGTCGCTCGATTTGAGCGAGGCCTATGCCGAGGGAGCCGGGGAGTGGGACAAGGTAACGATCGAGTACGGCTATCAGCATTATCCGGAAGGCACGGATGAGGCGGCGGAATTGCGCAAGGTGATGGAGCGGGCACAGCAAAAAGGGTTGTACTTGATTTCCGACATTGATTCGAGGGCTACTGGTGGCGCACATCCGACGGGGCATTTATGGGACAACGGGGCGAACGCAGTGGACGAGTTGACCCGGATGATGAGAGTGCGCGCAAAGGCGCTGGAGACTTTTGGCGAGCGGGTGATCCCGGTGGGTACGCCGATGTCGGAGATTGAGAACAAGCTGGTGCCGATTTACCTGAGCCATCGCTATCAGGTGGAAGCGGCGGTGAAATTGTTGGGCGGCCTCGACTATCGCTATGCCCTGCGCGGAGATGGCCAGACGGTAGCGAAGCCGGTTGCGCCGGAGGAGCAGAGGAGGGCGCTGAGCGTGCTGCTCGATACATTGAAGCCCGAGGCTCTGACATTGCCCGAGAGACTGCTCGCGTTGATGCCGCCGCCCGCCCTGGGGTACCCGAGGACTCGCGAGAGCTTTAAGGGGCGAACGGGGTTGACCTTTGACGCACTGGCACCGGTGGAGACCGCGGCGAATCTGACGGTGGGATTGATCCTGCACCCACAGCGCGCCTCGCGACTTGTGCAACAGAATGCCCGCGACGCGAAGAACCCGGCACTGGAAGAAGTGATCGATAAACTGGCGGCGGCGACGTGGAAAGCGAAGGCACTGAGCGGGATGCCGCGCGAAACGCAATTTGCCACAAATGTTTCGGTGCTGTATCACCTGATGGCGTTGGCGACGGACCAGCAGGCTGCGCCGAGGGCACGATCGATTGCCTACGACAAGGTAATGGAGATGGGCGCGTCCTGGGGTGATGCCTGGGTAAAGGAGCAGGTCAAGCGTTTTCAGGAGGATCCCAAGCAGTTGCCGCTACCGAGACCGATTGAGGCTCCTCCAGGGATGCCGATCGGAGACGATGAATGGCGTCTTTGGTAAAAACTTGAAGATCGGGGAAGAAGCTGCGGCAGTCCTCCTGGAACTCTTCGTAATGGGCTAGTAGCTCTTCTTCCGCGCCGACCAGACCGGTGATACGGACGCGTCGTTGTTGCATGCGGATGAGGATGTAGGCAATCGACTCGATGCTTGCGTAGGAACCGAGCCAGCGAGTGGAGATCATCCGGCTTGGGAGGTCTCGTAGCGGATCGGGAAGGTGGACGGCGTGATCGAGCAGCGGCGCGCGGTAGGAATCGATATCGAGACCTTGGGCGAGGAAGTGGTCGTAGAAAATATCGACGAGCGCGCCCGACACCCGGCGGCGGCTGTCACCGATCCGCGCTTTGCTTTGCAGAACGATGGGGTGGGCGTCAGTGAAGCGGTCGATCTCGCGGTGGAGGGTGACGCCGAGGCGTAGATCGGGATGTGCGATCAAATCGGTGCGACCCTTGAAAAAGTCGCCCAGCAGATTGCCTAGCGTGAGGAGCCCGGCGTCGGGGAGCACCAGTAAATGGCCGAGATAGTTCACCTGATTCCAATGTAGCGGTAGGCTGAAGTTATGTACCCCCTAAAGCGCGGTGTGTTTGCCGCCCAGGCCCATGTCGGCTTGCCCAGCGGCACTTATGAGGAAGAGCATGGGCGCAAAGGATTCTATGGAAAAACGGCGCACCTCTATCATGCGAACCCGCCGACCGGGTGGACGCGCTTTGAGGGCAAGCTGCGGCCGCATCTGTTCGACTTGAATGAGCTTAAGCCGGATGACATGACCGACGCCGACGGCGGGCCGGTGGCGTTCCTGGGCAACGCCCAGATCCGCGTGTCAGTGTCCCGACGTAGCGCGCCGATGCCGTTTTACTACCGCAACGCCGACTACGATGAGCTGTTGTTTGTGCATCGCGGGACGGGGATGATCGAGACCGATTTTGGGCCACTGGCATTTGAGCGCGGGGATTATGTCGTGCTGCCGCGCGCGGTGACTTATCGCGTAGTGCCCGATACGGCGGACAATTTCTTCTTGTTGATGGAATCCAAGGCCGAGTTCGATCAACCGGAGAAGGGGCTTCTGGGGCAGCACGCACTTTACGACCCCGGCATGATCGTTGTGCCGGAACCCGCGCCGGGGTTGCTGGAAGGGCCGGAGTGGGAGGTGCGGATCTCGTCCGAGGGTGAGTATTCGAAGGTCTTTTATCCATTCAATCCGATCGACGCAATCGGTTGGAAGGGCGACCTGTGCGCCTGGAAGATCAACCTGCGCGATATACGCCCGGTGATGAGCCATCGCGGCCATCTGCCGCCGAGCGCGCACACGACCTTTGTGACGGAGGGTGCGGTCGTTTGTAGTTTTGTGCCGCGGCCTCTTGAGGAAGACACAGAGGCGCTGCGGGTTCCGTTCTTTCATCGCAATACGGACTACGATGAATTCCTCTTCTATCACGATGGCGACTTCTTCTCGAAAGACAACATCAAGCCAGGGATGGCGACGCTGCATCCACGGGGCATCCATCACGGGCCGCATCCGAAGGCGCTGGCCAACCAAGGGACGAAGACGCGCACCGATGAATACGCGGTGATGTTGGATGGGTTGAATCCGATCCATGTGTTGGATGCGGGAGAGCGAGTGGAATGGAAAGATTATTGGGCGAGCTGGGGAGCAAAGAAAGCATGACGATTTATCCGGAGCGTGAGCAACCGAGAGACATTTATAAGTTGATGACGGGGATGGTGGTGCCACGGCCGATCGCGTGGGTATCGACGGTAGGCGAAGGTGGGATCTATAACCTTGCGCCGTTCAGCTTTTTCAATGCGCTGTCGGCGGACCCCCCGGTGGTTTGTATCTCGATCGCGAGACGACCGCGCAACGACGGACGCAAGGATACGCTACGAAATCTGGAGTTCACTGGCGATTTTGTGGTGAAC
>JANXUM010000316.1 GCA_025356215.1 Bryobacter sp.
CCACCTCGAGTTTCTTGGCCTGCTCCTGGGCGCAGATGCCCTGTGGCCCAGGGTTCTCAACGCAGCATCATTGCCGGCGCTGCTTAAGACACTACTCGGCGAGAGCTTTCGAATCGGGATCCGCCTCGCGGCGCCCTTCATTGCGATCATGTTGCTGCTCGACATGGCTTCGGCCATCGGGGGGCGATTCGCGGAGCGTTTTCAACTGGCGACATTGGTGTTTCCCATCAAGTGGGCTGTCGTCCTGCTTCTGCTGCTTGCATCGACGGCCACGCTTCATCGTCTCGAATCGCAGATGGCGGTTCGGGCTCTGACTCTGGCGGGGGGGCGATAAAGGTATGTCGCAAGCCGGTGAACGGACAGAAGAAGCCACTCCCAAACGCCTGGAGAAGGCCCGTAAGGACGGACGGATTGTTTCCAGCCGCTATCTTGTCATCGGCGTTCAATTCGCGGTCGCTTTTTATTACTACAGCGGTGCCGGCAGTGAATTTCAGCCAGCGATCCAGCATTGGCGAAGCTGGCTCGGCTCGGCCTTCGATGCCCATGCGGATGTGCGGCAAATGCTTGGGCCCTCGTTTCATTGGGCCAAGCTCGGTCTGTTGTACTGCTTCTGGGCTGGGTTGACCACCACGTCGTCAGTTCTCTTTTCGCAACTTGCTGTGAGCCAGGGCTACTTCAGTTTCAGTCGGGCCAAGCCGGACTTCTCCAAAATCTTCAGTACGGGCCGCTTGGGTGGCCAACTGAAAGAGGGCTTCAAATCGCTTCGCGCCGGCCTGCTGCTACTTGTCTTGGCTGGTCTGGGTATGGGCCTTTATTGGCGGCAGGTTCTGGACTGGAGCGTGTTTCTGACGAGAATGTCCCTTCTCGGCCAGTTGTTCGAACAATCGCGCCAATTTGTCAGCCTTGGCAAGACCTGCTGTTTGGTCTTTCTGGTGGTTGGCGCCGCGGACCTGGCGATGGCGATGCGCACCCATTCCAGCCAGCTCAAAATGAGTAAGCACGAACTGAAGCAGGAGCACAAGGAAGGCAACGGCAGCCCCCACATTAAGCAAAAGATTCGCCGAATGATGAAGGAATTCGCGGGCAAGCGCATGATGCAGCAAGTCCCCAAGGCGACCGTTGTGATCACCAATCCCACCCACTACGCGATCGCGATCCAATACAACCCCGAGGAAATGACTGTGCCACTTGTTCTGGCAAAAGGCATGGATCACGTGGCTTTGCGGATTCGCAAAATCGCAATGGAGCGCGAGATTCCCATCATCGAGAATCCTCCCCTGGCGCAGGCGCTTTACAAATCGGTTGAGGTTGGACAAGAAATTCCGATGGATCTCTACCGCGCCGTCGCCGAGGTCCTCGCCTACGTTTACCGCGTCCTTGGACGCCATTCTCATCGATAAGTACAGCCCATGAACCCTACGCTTCCGCTCACGAAAAAGACGCCCGCCGCCCCTCCCTTCAATTGGGGAACTATCCGCCGCGCCGAGATTGGGGTGCCGCTAGCTGTCATGGGGATTCTGATGGCGCTCATCCTTCCGATCCCTCCGCTTCTGCTCGACGCCTTGATCTCTCTCAACATCGCGATCAGCGTCACGGTGCTGCTGGTCTCGATGTACATCCGCAAGCCGGTCGAATTCTCGATCTTTCCCACTGCGCTGTTGTTGCTGACTCTTTTTCGGCTCGCGCTGAACGTATCGTCTTCGCGCCTGATCCTGCTCAACGGGAACCTGGGAACAACCGCGGCCGGGGACGTGATCGAATCGTTCGGCAAGTTCGTGGTCGGCGGGAGCTTCGTCATCGGCCTGGTGATGTTCCTCGTGCTGATCGCGATCCAGTATGTCGTCATCAACCACGGTGCCGTCCGCATTTCCGAAGTCACCGCAAGGTTCACGCTCGACGCTTTGCCCGGTAAGCAGATGTCGATCGACGCAGATTTGAATGCGGGGTTGATTGATGAGCCGGAGGCAAAGGACCGGCGCAAAAAGCTCTCGCAGGAAGCGGAGTTCTACGGCGCGATGGATGGAGCCAGCCGGTTCACTCAGCGCGACGCGGTGGCCGGCATCCTCATCCTCGTGATCAACGTCTGTGCGGGCTTCCTGATCGGCGTACTGCAGCACGGGATGGACCTGAGCCGCGCCTTCGAGACCTACACGATCCTTACGATCGGCGATGGCCTGGTAACGGTGATTCCGGCGTTGATGATTTCAATGGCGGGTGGCCTAATCGTTACCCGAGCCTCAAGTGAAGGCCAGCTCGACTCTGAGGTGAAGCGCCAGGTTTTCACCAATCCGGAGCCAATCGCGCTGGCGGGTGTTGTGCTCGTTTTCATGGCCTTGGTACCCGGCCTGCCGAAGCTGCCATTTGCCGGGCTTGGCGTCACGGCGCTGTACATCGCCAAGAGGCTTGCGGCCGCCAAGCGAATCAGCGAGATCGCGGTGCCACCCGCTCCCGCGGCGGCGGCAACCAACAAAGAAAACATCGAAGCGCTCCTGCGGATTGACACCGTGGCCGTTGAGGTCGGGCTTGGACTGGTTCGCCTGGTTGAAGGTGGCAGCCAGAGCACGCTGCTGCAGCGAATCGCGGGGGTGCGCAAACAACTGGCTACCGACCTTGGCTTCGTGCTGCCGGCGGTCCGGGTTACGGACAATTTGAGCCTCCGTGCGACCGAGTATCGAATCATGGTCAAAGGGAACGAAATGGCCCGCTTTGAGACCAAGCGCGGCTATGAATTGGCGCTGCTGCCAAGCGACGGGAAAGGGGGCGACAGCGCGCAGTTCGCGGCGCGCTTTGTGGCGCAGGGAGCTATCCGGACCAAGGAGCCCGCCTTTCTTTTGGAGGCGCTTTGGGTGCCTACGGAGATGGTGGAATCGGCGCGTCTTGAGGGCTGCACGATCGTCGACACGGCGAGCATTGCGGGCACACATTTCTCGGAAATCATGAAGCGGTCGGCCGCTGAGATCTTCACCCGCCAGGACGCAAAGCGCTATGTTGACCGCGTCGGTGAGGAGACGCCAAAGCTGGTTGAGGATTTGGTCCCCAAATTGCTTCCATTGAGTACCGTGCAGAAGATATTGCAGAACTTGTTGCGAGAGCGTGTTTCAATCCGGGACGGCGTCTCGATCCTGGAGGCGATGAGCGAAGGGGGCGCGGTGACGCGCAACCCAACTCTCATTACGGAATTCGTGAGACAGTCCATTCGCCGAACGATCACAAAGTCGCTGCTGACGTCGGGTTCCGAATTGAACTGTTGGTTATTAAATGCCGAATTGGAACAGGAGCTTGAAGGCTCCGTCGAACATGGCGAATTTAACAGCCACCTGACCGCCGGGCCAGCCAAGGTTCGCGACTTGCTTGCCCGCTGCAAGCAGGCCTTTGACAATCCGATGGCGTCGGGCGTGGTGTTGACGGGCTCCAACGCACGCTTCTTCGTACGCCAGGTGACTGAGGCCGCCTTCCCGAATCTGAATGTACTGTCGCACTCGGAAATTGCCGCTGGCATCCAAGTGAACTCACTTGGCCAGATCTAATCACGGAGCTGAAGCACGATGAAGATCAAATCCTATTACGCCGAAACCATGGATCAGGCGCTCCAATCGGCCAGCAAAGAACTGGGAGACGAGGCTCTAATCCTCAATACCCGCGAAACGCCCGCGGAGTTCCGACACTTCGGCCGCTACGAAGTGGTCTGTGCGTGCGCGAATCCACCCAAAGCGGAGCCGCTTCTGGTGCAGCCGCCAACACCCGATCCAACGCCTCCCGTCCCGCCGAGTCCACAGGCGGAGCACAAACCGCGCCGGGTGGTCGTTCTCACCGGTCCAGCCGGCGCGGGAAAGTCGACCTGTTGCGCCAAGATTGCGATCAGTGCAAAGTGTGCCGGCACCTCATCACCCGCTTTGCTCACTTGGGACAGTGGCCGGGTTGGCGGGTCCGACTTGCTTCGCGCCTTTGCGGATATCGCCGGGATTCCGATTCGGGAATTGGACAACGCGGAGGACTTTTCCACGGCGCTGAAAGACCTTCGAGGCCATGATCTTTTGATCATCGATACGCCAGCCGCTGATGCAGATACAGACGCGTTGTCGAAAATCGCCATGGCCCATCGAAGCGTTGTTGCGGGTGGCGACCGGCTTGAGACTCACCTGGTCTTGTCCGCCGCGTACTCCGAGAGCTACCTGCGGAAATGTCTGGACCTCTACGCTGCCTTCGATCCTGCTTTTCTGTTGCCCACGCATCTCGATGAATCCAACCTCGAATTGGCGGGACCCGGCTTGGAACGTCTTGGCCGTTTGCGTATCGAATGGTGCTCGACTGGGCGAGCCGTGCCCGAAGACTTACAGGCGACGGCCCAGGTTCTAGCTAAAGCTGCGGCAATCGACACCCGGCCCACACCGCAGCCAGTTCCCTCTGCTGTTGTGCTCCCCACCCCGCCTCTGGCGGTCCCAACCAACCCCGCCGACACCATCGAACAGATTTTGACTCGCTTCCGCCGCGATGAGATCCCATCGTCTACACACCTGATCCGAGCTACAACCAGGAACGCGGCATAGCCACCATGACCAGCGACGTTGAGCCACACATCGGAGCCGAAGAAGAAATGTACTATTCGCCCACATTGACCGCGCCGCCTGTCGAGGAACGAGAGCGCCTAATCCTTGAACACCTGCCACAGGTGAGGCTGATTGCCCGCCGGATTCACGAGCGGCTACCCGAAAGCGTCAGTCTCGAAGATCTGGTGTCTACCGGGATACTCGGGCTGATTCACGCGATCGACCGATTCGACCCGCAGTTGAACGTTAAGCTCAAGACCTACGCGGAGTACAAGATCCGCGGTGCGATTTTGGACAGCCTGCGCGGTCTGGACTGGGCACCGCGGCAGCAGCGCAAGAAGGCCAAGCAAATCGAGGCCGCGATTTGCTCCGCAGAGCAGCGCCTCAAGCGAGCCCCGCGTGAGGAGGAAATCGCCGCCGAGCTCAAGCTCGGACTTCAGGAATATCACGATTGGTTGGTCGAGATTCGCGGCGTCAATCTTGGCAGTTTGGAGTCGGGCGGCAGCGATGAGGAAAATCGCGATCTACTGCGCTTCATCGCCGACAAAGAAGAATACTGGCCATCGAATCTTTGCGAGCGCGCCGAACTTGAGCGCCTGCTCGCCGAGGCGATTGGCCGAATGCCGCAGATCGAACGTACGGTTCTCAGTCTGTACTATCAGAAGGAATTGACACTTCGCGAAATCGCCAAGGTTGTGAATTTGCACGAATCCCGCATCTCTCAGCTCAAGAGCCAAGCTGTACTCCGGCTTCGGTCTTACCTCGAGAAACGCTGGCCCGTGGTGAAGGGCGGCTAAGCACGTGAAAGCAAATTTCACCCGCGACGAACTAGTCGCAAAACTTAAGGAGAGCCTGAGCACGCGTCTCGCCCAATCCTTGGAGGCGATGACAGGAACCACGCAGCGCTGCAACGTCATCCCCGAACCCCCCGAAGCATCTCAGGGGGAGCCCGGTAAGGACTTTCTCGGATGGACAGCGACCTACTCGACCGGGCCGCGAATCGAGCTGCGAATTTTTGCCAGCGCCGAGAACTGGCGGCTTATCGGAAAGACCGTTCTTGAAGCGGCAGGTTTGGATGAATTCGACGACCCAACGCTTTCGGGTACCTATACCGAGACCCTCGGACAGGCGGCCTCCGCTTGGGCGCAAGACCTCTCTGGCTTTGCGGGATCCAAGTGGGAAGTGGCCGAATCCCATAACGGGGCCTCGTCGGAAGGGAATGCAACAGCCTGGGGCTACGCATGTCCGATGGGCGATTCAGAAGCCAAGGTAGCCGTCCAAGTCTCGGAGGATCTCTTGGCTCTCATGTTGCGTCCGGTCACTCCCCCGGAAGCGGCACCCTCGGGCCCACTTGTCGAAACGGCGGCACCCTCGCCCTTCGACTTGCTATTGGATGTCGAATTGCCAGTCAGCATCAGCTTCGGTCGCGCATTCGTCCCGCTCAAGGAAATTCTAAAGTTGAACTCTGGCTCGATCGTGGAACTCAATCGCGCCGTCACAGAACCCGTCGAGGTCATCGTGAATAATTGCGTAATCGCACGAGGCGAGGTAGTCGTCGTTGAAGGCAACTACGGAGTCCGTGTTCAGCAAATCATCAGCCGTCAAGACCGGCTTCGCACCGTTAACTAGGTGACGACCCTAAGGAGAACCTATGTCCGCAAATCAGTTAATTCTGTTATTCCTCTCGCTCGGCCTGCTTGGCTCCCTCTGCTTTTCGCTGCAGATCAAGCTCGAGATGCGCCGCCACGAGCTTCGATATCAGCACGACGTAGCCGAAGTTCGCTTTCAGCTCAACGAGCAGCGTAGCAAGTGGATTCAAACAGTCCACAAGATCGAGGAGCCAGCCTTGGCATTGGAACTCCCCGCGGCCCCTCCGCGCTCAGCGCTTCGCGACAAACAAAGCTCCCTATGGGTTGGCGCTACGAAGTCGAAGGCGGTCGAGATGGCCCGTCGCGGAGAATCCAGCGCAAGAATTTCGGCGGCCCTCTCGCTCCCCAAACCCCAGGTGGAGTTTCTGATGAAGCTGGAAGCCGCCGCTAAGGCCTAATCCCGTTGCCCCTAGTTGTCGAAAAGTTTGTTCTGTATCGAGCGGGTCCGCGGCAGCGGTGCCGCAGGCGGAGCTTCGTCGTCCAGCGACACTTTCAATATGGATTCCTTCTTCTCTCGAACGATGCTCAGGTTGATCGTCTTCGATCCGGTTCGCGCGGTCCGGACGGCGTTGGTCACCTCGCGTGGAGAACTCACTTTTGTGTCTTCCACTTTTACGATGACGTCGCCAGCCTTGACCCCGGCCTTTTCAGCAGCGGTGCCTTTTCCAACGGACCGCACCAGAACCCCATCCTTGACGCCAAAGAAATCCGCCAATTGGTTGTCGAGCGATTCAGCCTCCACGCCGAGAGTTCCGCTCCGCCAGTACATCACGGTGCGCGGGCTATCCGTCGGCCAAGTTTGAACCGAGATGTTCGGCATCGTCGCACCGAAACGCATACTGCTGGTTATCGCGTTGCGACCGGGTTCCGGCTTCGCCGTTAACGTCGTCAGTGAGCCCGCCCGGCTGACTCCAATCTTGATCTCTCGCCCGGCTGGCGTCTCGCGCACCATGCGGATAAACTGCTCCATGCTCTCGACGCGCTGCCCAGCATAATCAAGAACCACATCGCCCGTCTTCAGCCCAGCCTTGGCGGCAGGCGAGTCTTCCTGCACGCTCGTGATTTCCGCGCCACGCTCTTCCTTCAGGCTAAGCGCTTTGACGCGATCCGCGCTAACATCGCGCACTCCCACACCCAAATAGCTGCCGCTCGATGCCATCAGGCGAATTACGTCCTGCATCGGTGCCATTGCGGGTGGGGGCGCAGGTGCGGCCTGTCCTAAAAGCACAACTTCCGGTCCGCTGAGCACAATCTGCGCCGACCCCGTCTGAGCCCATCCCGCCAACGTCATCGCGCTGGCCAAAACAATCGATTCAATCTTCATATCTATTCCGACGCTGTTTCTCTAAATTCGTCTCATGGATGCGCCGCACTCGGACGTGCCGAACAGGCGCAGCCTAAAACACGCCGGGCGAGGCGCGCATTTCGCTCAACACACGAAGGCAGCGGGAGCGCACGTAGTCGTTGTCGTCGTGGCGAATCGCCTCTTGCAACGCACCCACAAACTCCGACGGCGGCCGTTCCACGAGCATGTCGATCACCTGTACGCGAACATTCGGGCTCGCGTCGCGCAACAACACGCGTGACAGCGCCTGGCGGACATTGCCCTCCGTCGAGCAAGGCCGCAGCGCCTCCAGCGCGCGCAAGCGCACCGTTGGGCTCTCGTCTTTTTCGAGCGTCTGGAGCATCGTCTGACGCACATCGTCGCGGCTACAGCGATTCCTGAGCAATTCTAGGCTTTCGATTCGCATCACCGGGTCCGGTGCCTGGCGGGCGGCCGTCAGCAAGGCCTGCTCGATGCCGGTCTCGTTCAATCCGCCCTCGATCATCCGTGAGCGAGGCTCCTCGAGAACGATCTGCACCATGCCATTTCCCATCCCCTGAATCGTGCGCACGCGCGCCGTCTGCAATCCAGCCGCCGATACCGACTTGCGTTCTTCAAATTGCTTGCCCGCATAAAACGCCAGAGCCAACATCGCAAAGCCCATCGCTGGCCGAAGCAACTTCGGCCAGTCTGGCATCAAGCCCATCACGCGCGATTGCCATGTCCGCTCAACCGCCGATCTCGCGCTGACCTGAGCGCGCAATCCGGCGCGGCAGTCCGCCAGCAACGCCGGCGGCGGCTCGACTTCGGCCATGTCCATCAGGCTCAAAACCTGCCGGTATTCCTCCACCAAAGCCGTACATTCCGCACAGTCACCCAGGTGCGACTCAAATGTTTCTTCCTCGTCAAAGCCCAGCTCCGAGAACACGTAAAGCTCCACCCGAGTCTTTACAAATTCACAGCTCATACAAAATCCCCCAAGGCCAAGCGCATTTTCTGGGTGGCGCGGAAAAGGCAATTCTTGGCCGCCTCTTCAGTCGTCCCCAGGCTGGCTCCGATCGCTCGTAATCGCATTCCCTGATAGTGCCGCATCTCAAAGACAACGCGCTCGCGCGGGGTGAAACCCGACAGCACACCATCGATGCGCTCCCGTAATTCCCGGCTCAATAACTTGCGCTGCGGGTCCATCTCGGCCCGTTCTTCAGCCGCTAATTCCAGCCGATCCTTGGGGCCCTCGCTCGTCTCAATGACGGCCTGCTCCTCTTTGCGCACTTTTTTCTTGCGCAGCGCGTCCAGGCAAAGGTTCGTAACGATTCGGTAGAGCCAGGTGTGGAAGCTGCAATCGAAACGGAATTTGTCCAGGTTCCGGTGCACGCGCAGAAAGGCTTCCTGATAGATGTCATAAGACTCTTCGTTGGACCGCAGCAAGCTGTAGGCAAGCCGGAGCACCTGTTGATCGTAGGTTTGCACCAGCGACTCGAACGCTTCTTGGTCTCCCGCCTGAGCGGCGCGTATCAATGCGGCTTCGTCCATGTTGCGTCGATCTGCGGACACCCGGAGCGATGCCGCCAGCGCCGCCTGTCCTGAATATTGAGAGCTCACCACAGAGTTGGACGAAGCCCGGACCGAAAGGTCACCAGCGATTGGCGAAATACTAGTCGATCAGTTCGACGTCGATCCGCTTTTGCGCCGCGTCCATTGCCGTGATCTTAAACTGGCGGATCTGGCCAACGCGAACCTGTTCTTTCTCGACTGCGCCGCCTGTGCCTTCCCTCCAGCGCGCGTTCAGCATGGCGCCCAAGGAAGAGATGTCGACTTTCGCGCCGCCGCCGCTGGCGCTGCTGGTGGCCCCGGCCGCCTTCGGGAGAATGCAGTGTCCTGTGACGCCCTCGGCCAACTGCACCTTCAGGCGATTCTCGCGCACGTCGCTCACTCGAGCGGTCACAACTTCGCCCACTTGGTTTTCACCAATAAAGACATCCGCGCTGGTCGGCTCCAGTTGCTTGATGCTCAGACGAATCCTCCGACGCTCGACCTCGAATTCGGTCACCGCCGCCTTGATCGTCTGGCCCACTTGGAGCGCGTCTTTGGGGTGCTCAATCCGCTTCTCGCGCGTGATGTCGGCGACATGCACCATGCCCTCAACGCCCGCACCCAGGCTGACAAACGCGCCAAACTGCTGCAGGTCCGTCACCACCGCTTCGACGATCGATCCGATCGGGAACTTCGCCTTCGCGGCGGCCCAAGGGTCTTCCACCAACTGCTTCAGCCCCAGGCCGATCTTCTTGTCGGCAAGCTTCAGATCGAGAATCTGCACGTCGACAACGTCGCCGATCTTCACCACATCCTCGGGCTTGCGTACGCGCCGATCCCAAGTCAGGTCCATCATGCGGATCAGCCCGTCGATTCCTGGCATTAACTCGACAAAGGCGCCAAACTCAGCGATGCGGGTCACTGTGCCTTGTACGCGATCCCCCACGTTAAATTTCTCGCCCACCAGCGCCCACGGCTCTGGCTGCAACTGCTTCATGCCGAGCGAGATCTTGCGAGTCGTTGGGTTGATCTTCAAGATCTTGACCTCAACCTCGTCGCCTTCCTTCATCACGTCCGAAGGCTTGCCAATGCGCGTCCAGCTCATATCGCTGACGTGCAACAGACCGTCCACCTCGCCGATTGTCACAAAAGCGCCAAAGTCGGTCAACGTCCGCACGCGGCCCTTCAGCACTGTGCCTTCGGCCAGCGTCGAGAACGCCTCCTGCTTGCGTGTGGCGGCCATCTCTTCGAGAATCACGCGGCGGTCCACCACCACGTCTTCCTTCTCTT